>NZ_UWOA01000079.1:0-11330 GCF_900604305.1 Mycobacterium sp. P7213 | reverse complement strand
TTGCCGGGTGGGTAGTCGGGCCCGCCAACCCGGGGCGCGGCCCCGACTACCCACCCGGCAACGCCCCGACCCAATACGCCTCGTACCAAGCTTTCGACGAGCCGACCGACCCGCAGGGCACCGACTTCACCGCGGTGTCGGACACTCCGTGGTTTCGCCGCCGATCGGTGCTGATCGCCTGGTTCGGGCTTATCGCAGTGATGCTCGCGCTGGTGGTCTGGGGAATCATCCAGCTGACCAGCCGTGGACCCGGCGGTGGCACCACCCCGGCAACCAGCTCGTCAAGTACCACCAGCTCCACGAGCAGCACTACCACCAGCAGCACGAGCAGCTCCTCCAGTGCGCCCAGCACCACTGCGCCGACGGCGGCCCCGCCCCGGCAGGCCCCGCCGCAGCAGCCGCCGGCGCAGCAGGCACCGCCCGCAAGCGAGTCCCCACGCCGCCGCCTCCCGCACCTGCCGTCGGTGATCACGATCCCGCCCATCCCCAAGGTGCCGGAGCTGCCGACGGTGATCACACTGCCGCCGCGGCGCTAGATCCCCGCCCCGGTACTCTCGCCGCATGCGATCACCGCGCACGCCGGCTTGGCTCGGGATTGACGTGGTAGCAGTGTTGCTCTTCTGCGCTCTCGGCCGGCGCAGCCACGACGAGGGCATCACCCTCAGCGGCCTGGCGACCACTGCTTGGCCGTTTCTGAGTGGCACCGCGCTGGGCTGGCTGGTGTCGCGCGGCTGGCGCAGGCCCACCGCGCTCTGGCCCACCGGGGTGGCGGTCTGGATCTCGACGGTGCTCGTCGGCATGCTTTTGCGCGAAGCGACCTCCGCCGGCGTGGCCACCAGCTTCGTCCTGGTCGCCTCGACGGTCACCGCCGTGTTCCTGCTCGGTTGGCGAGCTGTCACCGAGCTTGTCACCCGCCGGCGTTTGGCCAGCTGACGGGTTTCAGCCAGCGTCATCGCGGGTTTTCGTCAGGCGCGACACCTACCCTCGGTGCGTGTGAACCGATCGCCGGATGACCCCAACTTCGAGCCGACCCGGATGGCCGGCTACGACTACGGCGGTAACGGTGCCCACGGCGAGCCGGCCTATTACAGCGAACGCCGCGAGCCCGCCGGCCGCCAGCCCGAGTGGACCGAACCGCCGCCGCCACCAACCCCCTGGTATCTGCGACCCGTGGCGTTGGTCGGCCTGGGCGTGCTGACCGCAATCCTGCTCGCCCTGTTGGTGTGGGGCATGGTGCGACTGGTGAACAAGGAACCGATCCCCACCGCGCCGGCGCCCAGTTCGGTGACGTCCACCGCTCCCGCCGAAGAGCCCGCCGCCCCCGCCCCGCGACAGGCCCCGTCCGAGGCGGCCACCGACGAAAACCCGCCGCCGGCGACGGAATCCGCGCCGCCCACGTCCACCACCGAGGCACCGAGCACCACCACGAGCACCGAACCGCCCACCAGCACAACGCCACTGACCACAACCGAAGCCCCCACGACGACGGCGCCGAGCACCACGGCTGGGTCCACCACGCCCGCGCCGGCGCGACGGCCCCCGGAGATCGTCATCCCGCTGCCCGGGTTCTGAGTTCGGCATCGCCTCAGCGAGCGTGAAAGCGCGTTCGAATGGTCGCTCGCCGATACAGTTAGGCCAGCCTTTGTCGCGCTGAACCGCCTCGGAGTGGCACTATGAGCGAGCACCGAGTGGGGCTTGAACTGGTGCTGCGCAAGATTGGCGGTAAGTTACCCGTCAGTAACCATAGCTAAGTTACTGCCCGGTAACTTGTGGATGGGAGAGGCACTCCGTGACCGAAAATACCCAGATGCTGATCAGGCTGGTGGTCGGCCTGTCCATGACAGGGCTTGTCGGCCTGCTGGCCGCACGCCGGGTGTTCTGGCTCTTCCGACTGGTCATGTCTGGTCAGAAGGTCGGCGCCGAGCGGACGAACGACATCAAGACCCGGATCGAGACCCAGATCCGTGAGGTCGCCGGTCAGGCCAAGCTGCTGAAGTGGAACATCCCCGGGATCGCCCATTTCTTCACCATGTGGGCGTTCTTCGTCCTGATCACGGTCTACATCGAGGCCTACGGCCAGATGTTCAACCCACACTTCGCCATCCCGCTCGTCGGGCGCTGGGACGTCCTGGGCTTCATGCAGGACTTCTTCATCACCGCGGTCACCTTGTCGATCTTCGTGTTCATGGTCATCCGGGTGCTGCGCAACCCGACCGAGCACGGCCGGTCGTCCCGGTTCTACGGCTCGCACAACGGCGGTGCCTGGCTGATCCTCGTGATGATCCTCAACGTGGTCTGGACCTTCCTGCTGTTGCGCGGCGCCGCGGTCAACACCGGCACCCTGCCCTACGGCAAGGGGGCCTACCTGTCGCATCTGATGGGCAAGCTCATGGAGCCGCTGGGACTCGCGGTCAACGAGAACATCGAGACCGCCGCTCTGCTGCTGCACGTCGCGGTGGCGCTGGGCTTCCTGCTGATCGTGCTGAACTCCAAGCACCTGCACATCTTCTTGGCCCCGATCAACGTCACCTTCAAGCGACTGCCGAACGCCTTGGGCCCGCTGCTGCCGATCGAGTACCAGGGCGAGGCGCTGGACTTCGACAACCCGCCCGAAGACGCGGTGTTCGGGCGCGGCAAGATCGACGACTTCAGCTGGAAGGGCATGCTCGACTTCGCCACCTGTACCGAGTGTGGCCGCTGCCAGTCACAGTGTCCCGCCTGGAACACCGGCAAGCCGCTGAGCCCCAAGTTGCTCGTCATGGACCTGCGTGACCACTGGATGGCCAAGGCCCCCTACCTGCTCGGCGACAAGCCGATGCCGAACGGCGAGGTCGATCTGGCCGACGCCAAGCCGCTGGCCGGCCACCATGTGCCGGAAAAGGGCTTCGAGCGGATCGGCGGCTCCGGCCCGGAGCAGGCCGTCCGCCCGCTGGTGGGCACCGCCGAAGAAGGCGGCGTGATCGACCCCGACGTGCTGTGGTCGTGCACCAACTGTGGCGCCTGTGTCGAACAGTGCCCGGTGGACATCGAGCACATCGACCACATCGTCGACATGCGCCGCTACCAGGTGCTGGTGGAGTCGGAGTTCCCCTCCGAGTTGGGTGTGCTGTTCAAGAACCTGGAGAACAAGGGCAACCCGTGGGGGCAGAACGCCAAGGAGCGCACCTCCTGGATCGACGAACTCAACTTCGACATCCCGGTCTACGGCCAAGACGTCGACAGCTTCGACGGTTTCGAGTACCTATTCTGGGTGGGCTGCGCGGGCGCCTACGAGGACCGCGCCAAGAAGACCACCAAGGCGACCGCGGAGCTGCTGGCCGCCGCCGGGGTGAAGTTCCTGGTGCTGGGCACCGGGGAGACCTGTACCGGTGACCCCGCCCGTCGTGCCGGCAACGAGTTCCTTTTCCAGCAGTTGGCCGCGCAGAACGTCGAGATGCTCAACGAGGTGTTCGACGGTCTGGACAAGCCGGACCGCAAGATCATCGCCAGCTGCCCGCACTGCTTCAACACGATCTCTCGCGAATATCCGCAGCTGGGTAGCGAATACACGGTGCTGCACCACACTCAGGTGCTCAACCGGCTGGTGCGGGACAAGCGACTGATTCCGGTCGCCCCGGTGTCGCGGGAGGTCACCTACCACGACCCGTGCTTCCTGGGCCGCCACAACAAGGTCTACGAGCCGCCGCGTGAACTGGTGGAGGCGTCGGGTGCCAACCTGGTCGAGATGCCGCGCAACCGCGACCGCTCGTTCTGTTGCGGCGCCGGCGGCGCCCGGATGTGGATGGAAGAGCACATCGGTAAGCGGGTCAACCACGACCGCGTCGACGAGGCGCTTGCCACCGGTGCCACCACCATCGCCACCGGCTGCCCGTTCTGCCGGGTGATGGTCAGCGACGGCATCGACGACCGCATCGAGGCCTCCGGGCGTTCCGATGTGGACGTGCGCGACATCGCCCAGCTGCTGCTGGAGTCCCTCGACATGGACGCGGTGACGTTGCCGGCCAAGGGCACTGCCGCCGAGGCCGCCGCCAAGGCCGGTCCGAAGAAGGTCGAGGAGAAGGCGACGGCACCGGCTGCGGTGGCCACCGCGACGGCGGAGAAGCCGGCGGCCGAGGCCAAGGCCGCGGCTCCGGTGACGGGCCTGGGGATGGCCGGTGGCGCCAAGCGCCCCGGCGCGAAGAAAGCGGCCCCGGCCGCTGCCCCCGCCGCCGAGGCCAGCGCCGCCGCACCCGCAGCCCCGGTCAAGGGGCTCGGAATGGCCGGTGGCGCCAAGCGCCCGGGCGCCAAGAAGTCGGCTCCGGCCGCTGCACCGGCCGCTGAGGCCAGCGCTGCGGCACCCGCCGCATCGGCTGAGCCCGCAACGCCGGCTGAGCCCGCTGCACCGGCCGCTCCGGTCAAGGGCCTGGGCATGGCAGCGGGCGCCCGCAAGCCGGGCGCTAAGAAAGCGGCTCCGGCAACCCCGGCCGCCGAGCCGGCGCAAGCCGCCGCTGAGCCGGCTGCCGAGCCGGTCGCTACCGAGCCGGAGACGGTGCCGGCAGCTCCCGAGGCTGCTCTCGAGGCCGCTCCCGCAGCGGAGGCGCCCAAGGAACAGCCGCCGGTGAAGGGGCTGGGCATCCAGCGCGGGGCACGCCCGCCTGGCAAACGCTGAGATAACAAGTTGGGGCCGTATGGGTGCACATACGGCCCCAACTTGTTTCTCGAGCAAATTTTGATTGGACAGCTATGGGACCATTGTCAACGTGACCGCTCATTCGTTGCCGCACCAGACGCCGTGGCCTGCCACCAGCAGTCAGCCACGGCAGCGGACGTTCGCCCAGTCGACCAAACTGCAGGATGTGCTCTACGAGATCCGCGGTCCGATCCACGCCCAGGCCGCTCGGATGGAGGCCGAGGGGCACCGCATCCTCAAGCTCAACATCGGCAACCCGGCACCGTTCGGGTTCGACGCGCCCGACGTGATCATGCGGGACATGATCCAGGCGCTGCCCTATGCGCAGGGTTACTCGGACTCCCAGGGCATTCTGCCGGCCCGGCGCGCGGTGGTGACCCGTTACGAGCTGGTTGAGGGATTCCCCCGCTTCGACGTCGACGATGTCTACCTCGGCAACGGGGTCTCCGAGCTGATTTCGCTGGTGCTGCAGGCGCTGTTGGACAACGGCGACCAGGTGCTGATCCCCGCCCCGGATTACCCGTTGTGGACGGCGTCGACCTCGCTGGCCGGCGGCACACCGGTGCACTACCTGTGCGACGAGACCCAGGGTTGGCAGCCCGATATCGCCGACATTGAATCGAAGATCACTGAACGCACCAAGGCGTTGGTCGTGATCAACCCCAACAACCCGACCGGGGCGGTCTACAGTCGCGAGGTCCTCAGCCAGATCGCCGAGTTGGCCCGCAAGCACCAACTGTTGCTGCTGGCCGACGAGATCTACGACAAGATCCTCTATGACGACGCCGAGCACACCAGCTTGGCCACGCTGGCACCGGATCTGTTGTGTTTGACCTTCAATGGGCTGTCGAAGGCCTACCGGGTGGCCGGTTACCGCTCCGGCTGGCTGGCGATCACCGGCCCCAAGGAGCACGCGACCAGCTTCCTGGAGGGCATCAACCTGCTGGCCAACATGCGGTTGTGCCCGAATGTGCCCGCCCAGCATGCCATTCAGGTCGCGTTGGGCGGCCACCAGAGCATCGATGATCTGGTGCTGCCGGGTGGGCGACTGCTCGAACAGCGGGACGTCGCCTGGAGCAAGCTCAACGAGATCCCGGGTGTTACCTGTGTGAAGCCCCGCGGTGCGCTCTATGCGTTCCCGCGGCTGGACCCCGAGGTCTATCCGATCGACAGCGACGAGCAGTTGGTGCTGGACCTGTTGCTACAGGAGAAGATCCTGGTCACCCAGGGCACCGGTTTCAACTGGCCGGCACCGGACCACCTGCGCATCGTGACCCTGCCGTGGGCCCGCGACCTGTCCAGCGCGATCGAGCGTCTGGGCAACTTCCTGGTCAGCTACCGGCCGTAGTCTCTGCTCCGCTCGAGGCTGTAGTTAGCGCGGGAAAGTTCGAGTACCGAACACGCTAACTACAGGATGGGCGACTTCGCGCATGCGCGCCCACCGGAATCGCGTGGGAGACGATGCCGATGCCCCATCCGAGGATCGGCCAGACGGGCCAGAAGTACCACGCGCCGGCGAACACCGCGCTCAGCAACCAGATGCCGATCATCAACACCGACACCGCCAGGTACGCGCCCAGGTGAATCCGCACGCCTCGTCGGGCTACGGCGCTGCGCTGCGCGCGACGGCGCGGGTCTCGCCTGATGATCTGCGCGACAGGCAGATCGGTGAGCAGTTCCCTGAGCGCTCCGGCGGTTTGAGCCGCAAACGCCCGGGCCAGTCGTGTCTCGTATTCCTCCATCGACAGGTAGCCCTGGATGAATGCCTGACCGAGATGATCGGCAATACGCCCGCGCTCCGCGTCACCTACTCGGACCGCGGAATCCGGAACCGTAGCGAATCTCGTGGTCATGTCGCCCCCTATTGCCCGGTAGGCACCCAGTTGCCATGGAAGCCGGCGGGAACACGGTGCGGAAGGTGAACGCTCGCGATGTCCTGCAGCGTGGCCGCATCCAGGATCGCGAGTTCGGTGGTGTCGGTGGCGCCGTCATAGACGAAGCCCATCAGAACGCCGTCGTCTTCGGCCGCATCCGCCGTTCTCGGATGAAAGACGAACTCGCCCAACTGCTTTCCATCACCAAATGAACGCGTCGCCGCCGATCCTCCGACCAGATCATGCTTGAGCAGCGTTGCCGCGGGGACCACGCCGTCGCCGATGCCGACCGCGTAGCCGAACCGGTGCCGCTTGCCGACCAGTCGTTCATCAACCCGGGGAAACTCCTGACCACGGTCATCCACCCGGGATTCGCGCACCTTGCCGTCAGCTAGGTCGACGGTCCACCGCTCCAGCGTCGGCAGCCCCTCGGCGGGACCACGCAACTCGGTGTCGAACATCTTCGGATGCCGAACCACGTCGAGCACGACGGTGTCGCCCTCGTCGTAGGCATTCATCGGGTGGAACACGTAGCAGGGCTCTACCTCGAACCACCGAACATCCGCATTACCCCCCTCCCGCGGCATTATCCCCACCCGCGCAGGGTATTTCGGGTTCCACCGATACGGCATCGTGCGCACGCTGTTCTTGGGCATCGGCAACCGGGCCATGATCGGGTCCGGGATGCGTACCCGCCCGATCAGGGCCGACATGATCAGCCGCACCGGTAGCCGCAGTCCAGGCGGCGCCGCGCCCGCGGCCACCTGGCGGGTGTCGAACGTGACCGGCAGGTCATAGAAGACGACGTGGTTCTCGGTCAGCGAGAAGTCGTGCATCATCGGGGAGCCGGTGACCTCGATATCCACGGTGCGCCGCGCCCGACCGTCGGTGCCGATCACCGAGTATTGGACGTTGTTTCCGCGGTTGAAGGCGTACGAAACGGCATGCAGCTCACCGGTGTTGGGGTCACGCTTGGGATGCGCGGTGTACCCGCCGGACAGGGTGCCGTCGAAATCGCAGGTGCCGACGGTGTCCAGCTCGTCGGTCAGCTCGTAGCAGGAGATGCCGCCCTCGATCAGCGCGAGGGTTCGCCCGGCGTGGCCGATCACGTTGGTGTTGGCGCCGATCCCGGACGGTCCGCCGTGCCGGCCGGGCCGCGGCGGCTCGCCGAGCGAGGCCGCGGTCTGCGGACCCCGCACGTACCGGTTGCGGTACCACTCCGCCTTGCCGTCACGAAGCCGCACGCCGTGCACCATGCCGTCACCGATGAACCAGTGGTAAAAGGCCGGATCGATCTCGCCGACCGGGTTGGGCCCGTTACGCAGGTAGCGCCCGTCCAGGTAATCCGGGATGGTTCCGGTCACCGCCAACTCGGTGAGGGTGTACTCCTGCGCGATCGGCGCGAATCCGCCCTGCAAGTAGGGATTGGTCATCGGACACCTCCGGGACATAACGATGTTATTGGCCATGTATAACACTGTTATGGCACCATGGCAAGGGTGGATTTGAGCCCGCGTGACCGCTTGATCGAGGCCGGTGCGCGCCTGCTGGACAGTGAAGGCCCCGAGGCGTTGCAGGCCCGGAAGGTCGCCGCTGAGATCGGGGCCTCCACGATGGCCGTCTACACCCACTTCGGCGGAATGAACGGCCTGCTGGAGGCGATCGTCTCCGCCGCCTTCGAGCGTTTCGGTGTCGCGCTGGCCTCTGCCCCCAAGACCGACGATCCAATGGCCGACTTCTTCGTCATGGGCCACGCCTACCGGCAGTTCGCGCTAGCCAGCCCCCAGCGCTATCGGCTGATGTTCGGGCTCGCCGCACCGCAGAAGTTCCACGCCCCCGAGATGCCGGTGGCGACGGCCACCTTCAACCAACTCGTCACCGCGGTGGAGCGGATCATCGCCACCGGCCGGATCCGTGCCGACGACGCCGTCGAGCTGGCCGGACGAATCTGGAGCATGATCCACGGGGTGGTGCTCCTGGAGCTTGTCGGCACGTTCGAGCACGACCAAGCCCCGACCCACATCCTCAGTCCGATGACCATCGACATGTTCGTCGGGATGGGCGACAGCCGGGAAAACGCCGAGTTGTCGCTGCGGCGGGCGGCCGCCGCGATCCGGGAGTGAGCCCCCGTCACCGCCGGTCCAACAACCCCGTCAGGTAATCGCCGTAGCCGGACTTGCCCAGCACCGCGGCACGGGCCACGAGCGCGTCGTCATCGATGAAACCCATCCGCCAGGCCACCTCTTCGGGCACGCCGATCTTGAGGCCCTGGCGGCGCTCCACGGTGCGTACGTAATCGCCGGCGTCCAGCAGTGAGTCGAAAGTCCCGGTGTCCAGCCAGGCGGTGCCCCGAGCCAGGGTCTCGACCGTGAGCCGGCCCTGATCGAGGTAGGTCTGGTTGATGTCGGTGATCTCGTACTCGCCGCGCGCGGAAGGCTTAAGACCCTTGGCGATCTCAACGACATCGTTGTCGTAGAAATACAGCCCGGGTATCGCGAAGTGCGATGGGGGCGCGGCAGGCTTCTCCACCACCGACACCGCTGACCCGTGCTCATCGAACTCGACCACACCGTAGGCCGACGGGTCAGCCATCCAGTAGGCGAAAATGATCGCGCCGGAAAGCGATTGGTGACGCCGCAGGCTGGTTCCCAAGCCGGGTCCGTAGAAGATGTTGTCCCCCAACACCAGCGCGACAGAGTCGGTGCCGATGTGGTCGGCGCCGATCACGAAAGCCCGCGCCAAACCATCGGGCTGTTCCTGGACGGCGTAGCTGATGTCGACCCCGAATGCACTGCCGTCGCCCAGCAGTCGCCGGAAGGCGGGCGCGTCGTGACCAGTGCTGATCACCTGAATGTCCCGAATGCCCGCCAGCATCAGCGTGCACAGCGGGTAGTAGACCAGCGGCTTGTCGTATACCGGCAGCAGCTGCTTGCTCACACCCATGGTGATCGGATGCAGGCGGGTGCCGGAGCCGCCGGCCAGGATGATCCCGCGCATGCCGCTCAGCCTAACCGCGGCGATCGCGAGCGCGGCGCAGCCGGGCGAAGCGGGTCGCCGCCATCAGCACCGGCGATCGCGAGCGCGGCGCAGCCGGGCGACGCGGGTCGCCGCCAGTGGGCGACAGGCGGCTAGTCGACCAGATCGGCGTCGGTGAGGTCTGTGGCGGCCAAGGCGCTGTCCAGGTCCTGGTGCCGGAATACCGCGGTGACGCGGTCGTGCACCACCCGGAAGGCGACCGCCTGGGCAGCGCCTGCTCCCGCGGGGATCAGTTCGGCCACCACCACACCGTCGTGCACATACATCCGGCCGATTCCGGCATTCACCTGTGCCGAAGCGGCCCACCCGCGTAGTGCCTGATGGCCCTGCCCGGCGCCGTTGGCGTCGGCCACCTCGATGTCGTCACTGGACAGCTTTTCCAGGGTGTCCAGGTCACCGGCGGCCAAAGCGTCGTGCCAGGCGAGGACCGTTGCGATCTCCGATGTGCTCATGCTCGCCAAAACTACCGCCCGATCAGAAGGCGGTGTGGTCGATCCAGTTCTGCCACACCGTGGCGTCGCCGAAGATCGCGATGTCGGTATCGCCCACCGGTACCCGGCGCGTCACCGCCAGGAACAGGTCACGTGCCGAGCCCCGTAGGGCCACCGAACCTTTGCCGTGCTCATGTGACCAGCTCACCGTGTCGGTCCCGGCCGGACGGCTGATGGTCCACTCCCCTGCCGCCCCGAGGCCGTCATCGGTGGCGTGCAAGTGCACACTCTGGCCATCGGCCAGCGGCACCACGTGGCCATTACGCGCGATGAGTACGGGGATCAGGTCCAGCAACTCGCCGATCCCGTCGGCGGCCAGCTCCGGCGGCAGCGCGAAGTCACCGCCGAGCGCCAGCGTGGCATCGGCGCGGTGCACGGTCGCCTCGTGCAGCCTGCGACGCACCCACCAGGAAGACGGGCGGGGACCCATGAACGTCCACGCCGGGGTGTCCGGCCCATTGTGGGCGACGGCGTCCAACACCCGCTGCGCGCCGTCGTGCAACCAGTCGATCGCTGCGTCCGTCTCGGCGGGCGGCTTGCCGTCGACGACGTCACGCGGGTCCAGGGGGCCATCCATACGATCGCTGATGATCTGTGCGGCCCAACGGTTTCCGCGCCCGAAGTGCCGGAACAGTTGCGTAAGATTCCACTCCGGGCAGGTGGGGATCGGCAATTGCGGATCGCCGGTGCGGATCAGCTCCCCGAACGCGCGCGTCTCATCGAGTAATGCTGCGGCGTAGTCCACGCCGTCAGGCTAGTGGATTCTGGGCCGGCTCAGAAGGGCCAGCCACCTTTGCCTCCACCACTGCCACCACTGCCGAAGCCCGGGAACCAGGAGCCGCCGCCGCCACCTTTGCCGCCGCCGCCGCCGAGGCCCGGGAACCACGGGTTCCCGCCGCCGCCGTTGCTGCCGACGCCGGGCAGCCAGGGTGAGGGGTTGCCGCCCTTCTTGCCGCCACCATCGTTATCAGGCAGCCAGGACGGGTTGCCGCCCTTCTTGCCGCCACCATCGTTATCGGGCAGCCACGACGGGTTTCCGCCCTTCTTGCCGCCGCCATTGTTGTTGCCCGGCAGCCACGACGGGTTTCCGCCGTTGTTGGACGGTGGCCGGAAGATCGGCGGCAGCTCGGGTTGCTGGATCGGCGGTGGTGCCGGGACCGGCGCAGCCGGGGCCGGTGCCTCGATCGGCGCCGGCACACGGATGGGCACCGGAATCGGTATCGGCGCCGGAGCCACCGGCGCCGATACCGATTCCGGTGC
>NZ_UWOA01000128.1:0-557 GCF_900604305.1 Mycobacterium sp. P7213 | reverse complement strand
ATCATCTTGCCGACCTCTGATTCGAACGCCGCTGCCGAAAAGCTGTCGAAGTTGTTGCCCCCGGCAGCCGTGGATGCGCTGCTGGCTGACGCCGAAGCCTCTGGAACGCCGCTTGATGGCCCCGACGGGCTGCTGGCCGCTATCACCAAATCCGTGCTGGAACGGGCCCTAGACGTCGAGATCGCCGATCACCTGGGCTACGAGGCCGGCGACCCAGCCGGTGCTGGATCAGGCAATTCCCGCAACGGCCACGGCCGCAAAACCGTGCTGACCACCGCCGGCCCGGTCGAGCTGGAGGTTCCCCGGGACCGCAACGGCAGCTTCGAGCCGGTGATCGTGCCTAAACGCAAACGCCGCCTTGGTGGCGTCGAGGACATGATCTTGTCGCTGTACGCCCGGGGCATGTCCACCCGCGACATCACCGAGCATCTGGCTGAGGTCTACGGCGCCAGCGTCTCGGCGGCCACGATTTCGCGGGTCACCGACGTGGTCGTCGATGAGATCGCGGCCTGGCAGGCCCGCCCGGTCGATCCGGTCTATCCGATCCTGTATATCGA
>NZ_UWOA01000043.1:0-43175 GCF_900604305.1 Mycobacterium sp. P7213 | reverse complement strand
TGGAGCGCCGTTGGCAAAAGGGGATCCAGGACGTCACTGTCCGGTCGGCCACCAGGAGAAACGGCCATCCGGAGGAAGTCCCGGGGCTGCCTCGCGCTCTGCACGATCCGGAAAATCCGCAAGAACACTCCGACCCCCGACGGCTACGGCGGATTAGGCTGCCGCGCCCAACACCGTCTCCAGCGAGGGCCGTCGTCGTGTTCTTCCACAGCAACAGAACCTGCCACAACACAACGACATTTTACGGAACGGCGGGTTGGACAGCAGGAAGTCGAAGTGGCGGGTGCGGAAGCCGTCGTCGGTGAGGGTGTCGCCGAGGTAGATGTTGTCGACGTCTTGGCCCTTGACGATCATGTCCGACTTACACAGGGCGTACGAGCGTGGATTGACGTCCTGGCCGTAGAGCACCGGGCGAGCCTTGGGATTCATGGCGACCAGGTGGTCGTAGGCGACCGAGAGCATGCCGCCAGTCCCGGCGGCGGGGTCATAGATGGTGCGCACCGTGCCCGGCTTGGTGAGCGCGTCGTCCTCGGTCAGGAACAGGATGTCGACCATCAGCGCGATGACTTCGCGGGGGTGAAGTGATCGCCAGCCTGGGTGGCGTTGGAGTCGGCGAACTTTCGGATCAGCTCTTCGAAGACGTAGCCCATGTCGTGCTGGGTGACGACGTCGGGGTGCAGGTCGACAGCAGCGAACTCCTTGACGATCAGATACAGCCGATCCGTTTTGGCCAGGTTGGCGATCTCATCGAGCATGCCGAAGCCCTCGAAGACGTCGCGCACGTTCGGGGAGAAGTGCTCGATGTAGTCGATGAGGTTGTCGGCCACACCCTCGGGGTCGCTGATCAGGGAGGCGAAACTCCACCGGGAGGTGTTGTAGAACGGCAGCTTGAACTTGTTCTTCAGCAGCACGTCGGGGTCGACCTTGGTCGAGCTGATCTTCTTGTACTCGGCGAGCACCTGGTCCTTGGTCGGCTCCAGGATGCAGTCCAGGCGGCGCAGGATCGTGAACGGCAAGATGACGTCGCCGAACTGATTGGGCTGGTACGGACCCCGCAGCAGGTCGGCGATCTTCCAGATCAGGTTGGCATGGTTCTGGGCCTGCGCGTTGGTCTGCGCCATGTCCTTGATCCGCTCCCTACAGTCGAATTCCAGTCAGAGCGAAGCTACCCCGAACGTCCGGGGCGAGGTCGCATGTTCTAGCCAGCGCCCCTGCCGTGGCGTCCCCGCTTCCCGCAGCGCCGAGCTGCGGTGGCCGCAGTATGTCGGGCTGCTCGGACATACTGATCGCCATGACCCAGGAAACTTGGATCGCCGCGACCTGCCGGTGCTGCAGGCTGTCGTCGACATCTACGAGGAGACGGGCACCTACCTCACGAAGGCGTCTGCGATCGAGGCGGCGACGGGACTCGAATCGGATGCCGTCCAGCCTGCACTGCGACGACTCAACACCGAGCCGTCATTTTTCGAGAAGGTCAATGCGGCGTTCGGCGGGATGATCGTCATGGTCGGGCCACCGACCAGGCATGCGCTTCAAGTCGCCGGTGCCTGGCCATCACCGGATCAACTCCTCGAACGGCTCATTACCGCCCTGGACACGGCTGGTGATGACGATGACCGTGGCGTCGAGGAGCGGACCAAGTTCAAGCAGCTCGCGGGCAACCTCGGGTCGTTCGCTGCCAAGGTGGCGATCGGTGCGCTGGGTTCTGCTGGTGGCAATCTGCTCAGCGGCTAGGACTAACGTCCAGCGCCGAACCCCCACGTAATCGTCTGCGCCAGCGCCTCCGTCCAGGCCTCGGTGACTTCCCGCCGCTGGTCGGCAGTGCGGTTGCGCCACAACGAGCCCGGGTGGTGTGTGCACCACACGACCGGCGACCCTCGGCGTGGCCTGCGGGTGGGCAAGTCGTCATCCTCCCACCACACCGTCGGGGCATTTGGGTAGATGGCCACCGCCGAATCGCGGGCGTCGTTGCCCAGCGCGATTACTAGCCGGGGCTGAACCAGCTCCAACTCGCGACGCAGAAAACTGCGGCAGTTCTCGATCTCGTAGGGCCGCGACGGACGGTTCTTGGGTGGGTGACAGTGCACGGCGTTGGTGATGAACAGATCGGATTTGTCGACCTGGGCCCGGTCTATGGCGGCCTGCAACACGTTCCCGGACTTCTCGAAGAATGGTTCTTGGACGGCCATGCACTGCTCGCAGAGGCTTTGGCCGACCAGCGCCACCGGGGAGGTCAGGCTGCCGTAGCCCGGTGCGGACTCGGTAACGCCGGTGATGTTCAGTCCTGGGCACAAGTCACATGCCTTGATCTCCGCGTCGAGTTGCTTCTTGACCCGCGTGGCATGCTGAAGCGCGGGGTCGAGTCTGGTCATGCGGACGGCCCCCTGATGCCCAGCAGCCGGTACATCGTCGGGCGGCTGACGTCGAGGGTCTTGGCGATTTCCGCTACCGGCTCGCCTGCAGCCCGCATTCGCTCGGCCAGCGCGATCTGGTCGGGGGACAGCGCCCGGGTCCTCCCGATCGGCAAGTTGCAGGCCTTGCGGGCCGCCTTGGCTGCGACTCGGCGTTCGCGGCTCAGTCCCAAACCCGCAAGTTCGAGTAGTCCTGCTTCGGGGATAGCTGGGACCGACGGGCGGTTAGGCAGCATCTTCGGCGAGGTACCGGTAGACCGTTGCGCGAGAGACGCCCAGCATCTTGGCGATGTCCGTGGCCGAGATGCCCTTCTCCCGGTGGTCGCGCGCTTTGGCGGCGTCGGCGTCATCGACCTTGCGGGGTCGACCCCCCTTGCGCCCGTTGGCTGCGGCGGCAGCTAGACCTGCGCGGGTCCGCTCGATCATGGTGTCACGCTCCAGTTGCGCGAAGGCGGCCATGATGGTCAGCATGGCCTTGCCCATCGGCCCGTCGGTGTGCAGACCCTCAGTGAGGCTGCGGAACCCTATCCCCCGCGAAGTGAGCTGATCGACGACGGCCAGCACATGCTGAGTGTTGCGTCCGAGCCGGTCGAGCTTCCACACCGTCAGGACATCGCCTTTGCGGAGGTGATCCAGGCAGGCATCGAGCTCCGGTCGCTGTGCGATCGAACCGCTTACGCCGTGATCGGTGAAGATCCGAGCAGCTCCGGCGTCCTGGAGCGCGTCGAGTTGAAGCTGAGGGTCCTGATCGGTTGTCGAGACCCGTGCGTACCCGATGGTGGCCACTGACGCTCCCGTCGCATATTCCCGTTGATTGCCAGGTTTTGAGAATACACATTATGCGACAGGGTTTCAAGACATTTGGGACGTGCGTTAGGCCTGGACGCGCAGCCCGTGGTCGGCCTGCTGCCGCAGTCGCATCAACCCATCGTTTTCGAGACTTCAGCCGAAGCTGAGGCGGGGCGTGTGCGTGACGCCCTTACCTGGAGCTTTAGAAAGTGGGGCTATCCACCCTCGGTACGTCCGTGAGAAAGCGATCCCGCCGCCACGTGTTACTGCGCGTGTCCGACGTGACGCTTCCAGGATGACTGAATCTCGTTGGCCAAGTTGCCCACGGAACGTCCAGCTTGGGCGATGTCGGCCATGGCCAATTTTGCGGCCTTCGCCACGGCGGGGTCCTGCCGAACGTAGTTCGCGCGAGCGATGCCCTCGGCGACGCCGACGACCTGAACGGCCAGGGATAGCGTGTTGATACGGGCCATGATCCAACCTTTCGATGGAAGAGAGCCGACCTTCTCGGCCAATCAGCAACATAGTGACTAAATTGAACATAGTCAACGCTAAATTGCTGCCAATGAGCTATAGTGCGCGTATGGATTTCTCGCTGGAAGCTTTGGGCAGCGTCATCCGAGAGCAGCGCGAAGCCAAGGCGCCCCCGACGACACAAGATGACCTCGGCAGACAGGCTGGGTACGGAGCAGGTGCAGCTGTTTCGATCTCTCGGATCGAAGCTGGGCTAACCCGACCCGGGCCGGAACGCTTCGCCGGGATCGCCGCTGCACTGGGTCTCACGCCGAACCAACTCGAGGATGAAGCTGTCAAGCGCACCGCCAAACTTGGCGGAGGCCACAGCAGACCAGTCTCTGGTCCTGGCGAGGCCGCCGATGAGCGCCCCAAGGAGCGCATCAAGCGAATCCAGGAGGAAGTCGACCGCCGCACGTCCCTGGTCACTGCGCTAGCCGGTGAGTTCAATTCCGCCCACGACCGTGCTCGCGATGAGTACTTCATGAAGTTCATCGCGGCAGCAGCCGAGATCAACGGGGCACCGCAACCGGACCCCACTGCCCTCGAAGACAGCAACGATTCCGATGACGTCGAAGCGGAGGCGGCCCGACAGTTCCAGTGGACCTCCTACGGGATCGGCCAAGTACTCGCAGGAACCGCCGGGGCAGCTGCAGGCGGAGCCGCCGTAGGCGGTGCAGCAGCCTACGGAACATTCATGGCCGCCGCTTCATTCGGCACCGCGTCAACCGGCGCTGCGATAGCTGGCCTCAACGGAGTCGCAGCAACGAACGCCGCCCTTGCGCTGCTCGGCGGTGGCACCGTCGCCGCTGGCGGCGCTGGAGTAGCAGGGGGCACACTGCTGCTGACCGGAATCGTCGCAGCCCCCGCACTGCTACTCGCAGCTGGTGGCCTGGCCTGGATGGTCCGGCGTAACCGCAAGCAGCAACAAGAACTCGTCCAGAAACTCGATGAGGCCGACGCTGAGCTGGCTGCAACCAAGCGCGGGTTCGACGCTTTAACCGACTTTCTTCCGCGCGCAACCAAGACCCTCGACTACATCGCGACACACGCAGCTCACGCGCTCAAGCGCTGGGAGCATCGCCTCGAATTACCGCCCCGAGCCTGGGAATCGATGTCTGCCGAACAAAAGCAGTACTACCAGTACTTCATCGACATCACCACCAGCCAACTGACAGTCGCCACTATCGACGTGCAGAGCCTCATGACAACCCGAAGCCACGAGCGCGAGCAACTGATCAGACTCACCGACGAAATCCTCACCCAAGCCCAATCAACCGTCGAGTCACTGGTCTAACCAATGGCACGTGGACTCCCCACACTCGCCCCGGTTCACCCCATCCACCCCAGCTCGCCTGGGCCCTGCGGGCGGGCATCAAGTCCAGCGGCTGAACGCGGTATCGCCACCGCCCGGTCGGGGCCGTTTTGCGGGCGCTGGGCCCTCGGTCTATCCGGGTGACAAGGTTGGCTGTGAGCGATTCCGATACAAGAACGACTTTCAGGCCTCCCCACCTGGGGACACAGGCCAGCGGCCACGCCTGCCGAGGGCCGTCTCGGAACTTGAAGGATCAAAACGCGGCCGGAGCGCGGCGATGGGTACGCTGGTCAGCGACGCGCCGCCTACAGCGATGCTCGCGACCGGCACCCCCGGTGGTACCGACTTGATTCATCGCCTCGATCGCGGCGTGCCGACCACACCTTGCAAACCGCGCATGTGCTCGGGGCATTTCACCGCCGCGGCTGTGGCGACGATCCGTCCGGCTTCCTCGTCGGTCAGTCCCCACGAAAGTAGGTCCTCGGACATCCCCTTGACCACGTCGCGCCTCGTCCCGTAGTAGTCGAAGTTGGCGCAGACGAAGGCCATCTGCCGTTCGGGGGTGGTAACCGGCTTCGCCGGATGCACGTACTTGTCCTGCCATCCCGGAGGGTTGGCCTGCGCAGTGGGAGGTCCGCCCAGTGCGATCGCGGTGAAGGAGATCAATAGCGTGGCGGCCCTGAGCGCCGTGCTGATGCAGGTCATGACATGCGCCTTTCGGGTGGGTTGGCGTGAACTCGTTTAGTCGCGATGAGGGAGACAAAGTCGACGACGTCGCGGTGGGTCAGCTTGTCGGCGAACTCTTGCTCACCGGGGCAGCCATGACCGACGATGAACGGCATCGCTCAACGCCCTCAGCGCCCCAACACGGGTGTGCGCGACAGGGCGGTGTATTCGTCGAGATATTCAGGGCACATCTCCACCAACGCAGCATCCATGATGGCCTTCGCCTGCGAGGGGGATCGTCCCCATGAGACCAGCTCGCTATGGATCCCCTTGAGCACATCGCTCCGGACCCCGTAGTAGTCGAGGCTGCCGCAGACGTGCACCCGCTGCTCAAAGCTATTGACGATTGGAATGCTCGCGCGCTCGTATTTTTCGTTCTGTCCCCAGTGAGGCCCGTCGTCGGCGCGCGCCGTGGACACGGTGGTCAGAGGTGTTGCCCCAAACGCCAGGAATGCGCTCAATACGGCGACCGCCCCGAGGGCGTGCCACTGAATCCTGCACCGACGCGACGAACGACGTTGTTCGGCACTATGGTGATCGGTCATGCGCATGCTCCTTACATGACTGCTCTGATTGCTAAATTGGGGCATTGGGGAACCATGCCTCGTAATGGCCTAGGCCTGAATGCCCGCCGATAGAAGAGATTTCGCAGAAATTGCGATCCGCGTCATCGAACCAAACCTGAACCCATCCGCTTTTCCCGTACTGGGTAAACCAGCGGACCCGTCCTGAACTGGCTCCTCGACTCCATGTCTCGATATGGATATCGCTCGAGTACTGAGGGTTGAGCGGATCGGGGTGGCGGGTAGCGCGCGACTTGTTACACGAAACGAACAACCGTTCGTCCGATGAACCGCAGGCAATCTGCTCGCCACCTGGCGAGTTGGGCCTGTATTGGCACCCCACGACACCGTTGTAGGCCGTGCCATCCGGAGTCGGGGGCAATAGTCCCGCGAAGCGCTGCACGATGTCCTTCGCTGGAAGTTCCCATGACTGGTCAGGCGCTGGAATAGCGGTGGTGGCGAACGTACGAGAGGTCGGCGGCAAGGCTGACGCGGTCGATGTACTGATCGGGGATTTTGACCGGGGATATATAACTCGTGAGTCGTCGTTGGTTGACGTGAGGATGCCGATGCCTATAACAGCAATCAGAAGAAGGAGAACAGAGCCGCCAGCGAAAAACACCGTACGACGGTTCAGCCGCGGCGGCTCTGATGGGTGGAATGAACGTGTGGGTTTGGACGCGAGAATCCGGTCGCGAGGCGTTTCGACTGGAGCGTGTTGTGTGGGCGCGAACGCTGCACTAAGGGTCGGAGCTGCCTCAGTTGGCGCGGCAGCGGAATAACTGTCTGCCAATTTTGAAGGGGTGACGCCTCTGGTCGCCACGTTGGCCCACCGTGTCGGTTCCGACAACGCCGCTCGTGCCGCGAGCGCGAGGACTTTCGGTGTGGCGCAGCGCTCGTCGGGGTCTTTGGCCATGCCGGTGGCGATGACGTAATCCAGCTCTGCAGGAACGCTGGCCCGGATAGCCGACGGTCGAGGAGGTGGGTCGAACATGTGGCCCGTCGCGATCTGCTCAAGGCTGTCTCCGGGAAACGGCTGCTGCCCGGTCAACGCCTGGTGCAGCACGCAGGTCAGCGCGTAGACATCGGCACGTGCGTCGACGGTGCCGGTACGGAACCGCTCCGGGGCCATGTACGGCCAGGTCCCCAACGTCAAGCCGGTGCTCGTCAGGCCCGTCTCCCCTGCGACGCGGGCGATCCCGAAGTCAATTAGGTAGGCGAAGTCGTCTTCGGCGACGAGGATGTTGGAGGGCTTCACGTCGCGATGGATCAGCCCGATGCGGTGCGCGGCGTCCAGGGCCGACGCTATCTGCTCGATGATCGCTACCGCCCGGTCAGGGGTCAGTGGCCCGTGGGCGATTAAGTCCTGGAGGTCGTGGCCGTCGACGAGGCGCATGGCGAGGAACAAGCGGCCATCGATCTGGCCGAAGTCGTAGATCGGCACCACGTGCGGTTCGTTGAGGCTGGCCGCCGCCTTGGCCTCCCGCAGGAAACGCTGCTGGAACGCGTCGTCACCGGCCACGTGCGCGGGCAGCACCTTGACGGCCACGATCCGCTCTGTGCCGGTGTCGAAGGCCCGCCAGACTTCTCCCATGCCGCCGCGGCCGAGTACCTCGACCAACCGGTAGCGTCCGAACGGCGTGCCTTCCATAGCGTCCTCTTCTAGGTGGTGCGGTTCATCGGGAGGTTAGGGCCGAGGCGCGACAGACTTGCTGCGCTTCTGGCTTCATGTGCCGTGAGGTGTCAGGGTGACTGGTCAGCAGAGCTCATGCTCCGCAGCCTCGGTCAGCCACATGATGGTTGCGCGGTCTAGGCCTTCGCCGCCGCTGATCCCCAACCGGCGAGCTTCCGAGCCGACAGCCTTGTCCGAGTCGGCCCGTGACGCGGGAATTGTCTGGCCGTCCGCCCCCTTGCGCAACTTTCCGCACGCCACCTTTCCCAGCTGCAGCGCTTGGGCATCAGTGATCGGGGTCTCGGCCTTGGCGTGCGCCTCGCGAAGGAAGCTGTTGGTGTCGGCGTGTGCGGTACCTACGACCGGTAGCGCGAGCACAGAGAGAACGGCGAACGCTAGAACGATTGGCACCCAACGGGTCACCTTGATTTGGGTCATTTGATCCCTTCCTGACTTCATGCGGTCCTATCTCGGGAGCGGATGAATCGCCTGGTCTTTACCGGCTGGGCCTGGCCACTCCGTCGGTGCCGACGGTCAGTCCCGGGCAGATGTACTCCATCGCGGTGATCAGCAGCTGGCCCGCGTGTGCTTCTGTAGTCCGCAGGTGTCCGGCGATATCCCGGACGGTGTAGCTGGTGGTCACGCTGCCGTGAAGCATGTTGCAGGTTCCGCGCCCGATCCTCAGCAGTGTTGCGTCATCACCGGGGTACTGCCCGCGGACGTTGTTGAGGAAGATGGCCTCGCCGCGATTCGGTGGCGGTGGCATCGGGCCGTCGTACGGCACGCAGTCGAGTGGATCTTGGCGTGCACCGCAGTAACCGGGATCCATGGGTCCGGGGTCTGCTGGGCAGATTCCAACGCCGAACAAGCCTGAGGCCAGGGCCGAGCAGATCGTCACCCCAAGGCGACCCGATCGAATCATCGCAGTTCAGGTGTCCTTTCGATGCGGGTGGAGAAACCGACGATGCCGCATCAGACCGGCAGGTGGTCGGTGTATGGGATCCAGACGTTGTCGCACAGCAGTGGCAGGCCCTCAGGAGACTGCGCTATCCCCTGACTTCGGCCGCAGTATGTTCCCGGGTCCCGGACTCCAATCAGCGGCGGCATGGGCCTCCAGTGCCCGTCGGCCTGGTCATGGACGCTGGCCAGGCAGAGGTAAGCCTCCCCGAATCTGCCCAGGCCGAACGGGAAGTGACGACGCGGCGCGCAGGACGCCCCGTTGATTGCTCCGCTGCGGACATTCGGTACGCAGCTCGGCTCGTCACACGGCGTGGCCGACGCGCTTGGTGCTGGTGCCGTGGCGGCTGCGGCGATGGCAGCGCACGACACAGCAAGCCTTGTCAGCGCAACCAGGTACAGGCGACGCGTTGGTGTGGCCGTCATGGGTAGCCCACCTCCGGGCAGAGGTTGTCGACGGCGACGTGGACGATGGAGCCGACTTCAGCGCCCCCGAAGCGTCGAGAGCTGCCGCCTTCGAGGGTGTTCCAGATGACCCCTTTGGCGTCGTCGGACGACCCTCCACTCCGGCGAACCTGACATGCCTGGTGTCCGACCCTGAGCACAACGTCGTCCGTCGGCCTGGGACGCAGCAGGTACTGGTCGACTTCAGCGAGGTACTGCCGTTCGCCAGGGCCGCTGGCGAACGGTTCGGCGTTTGCGGGCGTGGCCCCCGCGACGCCGAGACCGCCTACCGCGAGTAGAGCGCAGACTCCGGCTGCGAATCGATTTCGACGATAGGAGCCAGTGCACATGGTGGGCGGTGCGCAGGCCGGTGTAGGCCCGATCATTTGCCCTAGTACCGCTGCTCCACGCCTGACTATCTTCATCTCGTCCTCCGAAGGTGGGCTGATCTTCTGCTATTGAGCGGCCGCGGGTGCCGTCTACGCCTTTGGTTGTGGGTGCCGCTAAGACCTCCCGCGCCACCGTCACGGGCGAACCCAGGCAGGGCCCGGTCAGGGTGGGCCGTGTTGCCCCGATTGGCCCTGTGAGCAGAAGGCGAGCCAGACGGTTGGCCAGCGTCGCCGTCAGGCTGCCGCGGGATCCCAGCCAGCCTGGGTATGACCGCAACTGCTCGGAGCGCTACGGCGTCCCGCCGATACCGCCGTAGCCTCCGCGACCACCATCTGTAGGGCTGCCGCTAATTCCCGGAGTGCCGAAACCTCCGCGTACATTGCCGCCAAAGCCGCCGTTGCCGCCGTCGCCGCCTTTGCCGCCTACGCCGCTGACCGGGGTGCCCCAGCCAGTACCGAAACCACCGGTACCTCCATTGCCGCCGTTTCCTCCAGTTACGCCGCCATCGCCCGCGTTGCCTCCCTTTCCGCCGTCGCCACCATTCATGTGGGTGCCGGGGCCGGAGCCAGCGGAGTTTCCGCCCAGCCCACCGCGGCCTCCGTTGCCGCCCGTGTTGCCTCCGTAGCCGCCTACGCCGCCACTGCCGCCACGGCCCCCCGTGGCACCGTTGCCTGCCTTGCCTCCGTCGCCGCCGTTGCCCCCGTTGACGCTGCCGGTGCCGCCATTCCCGCCGGTAGCGCCGTTGCCGCCGGTTCCATTGAAACTATTGGCACCGTTGCCGCCGGATCCGCCGTTGCCGCCGTTTTCGCCGCCGTTGCCGCCGTTGCCCCCTATCCCGGCAGTCCCACTGCCCCCGGAGAGGTTTGTGCCTCCGGAATCGCCTCCGGACCCGCCGTTGCCGCCTGCCAGTCCGCCGTTTCCTCCGGCACCGCCTGTGCCGCCGTTGCCCCCCGAGAATGCGGGAGGTGAGCCGAGGTAGTAGTTAGCCGTCCCGCCCTTGCCCGCGTTTCCGCCGTTGCCGCCGATGCCGTTTTCGCTCGTGCCGCCGTTTCCGCCGTTTCCACCGTTTCCGCCGACACCGCTGTCGCCGGGGCGACCGTAGTAGTTCGCTACGGTGCCGTCTCCGCCGTTGCCGCCCCGCCCGCCGGAACCTAGGACGCTGGCGCCGCCGTTTCCGCCATTTCCGCCGTTGCCGCCGTTTCTGCTGTCCATACCTGGAACTGGGGCGTACGTGGTGACGCCTCCGTTTCCGCCGTTTCCGCCGTTTCCGGTCAGCGCCGTACCGCCCCCGCCTCCGTTCCCGCCGTTTTGCGGAACGCCATTGATGACGCCGTCGCCGTTGCCGCCACGCCCGCCGTTGCCTCCGTTGCCGCCCTGCGCGGCGTCACCGTTCGTGCCAGCGCCTGCCCGTACAGCGCCATCACCACTCAATCCGCCAGATCCGCCATAGCCGGAAGCCCCGCCGATGCTGGTGCTATTGCCACCGTTGCCGCCGGAACCGGCGGCGACACCGCTGCCACCGCCAGCGCCGTTTCCGCCGTTTCCGCCGTTTCCAGCGTTTCCAGCGTTACCTCCGTTGCCCCCGCGTCCACCAACGCCAGCAATACCTGCCTGCCCTGCGGTGGCGGTGCCACCTGTGCCGCCGTTGCCGCCTGTGCCGCCGTTGCCACCATCACCACCGATGCCTTCGGCGTTACCGCCGTCACCGCCTTTCGCCCCGCTTCCGGATGTGGCATCCGTACCAGTAGTCCCGTTGGCTGCGTGCCCACCTGCTCCGCCGCCTCCACCATCGCCACCTCGGCCGCCGTTGCCACCGTTGCCTGAGACGGTTCCGCCTGCACCGCCATGCCCACCAGTGCCGCCTGTGCCGCCAGCGATACCGTCGGTGCCATCACCCGAACCGTCGGTGATTCCTGAGCTGCCTTTTGATCCTGCGCCGCCGTTGCCGCCGACGCCGCCGTTGCCGAGTTGCCCGGCGTTACCGCCGTTTCCGCCGTTTCCGCCTGCTTGGGGTGACCCGTTAACCACGCCCTGGCCGGTGCCGCCCGTTCCTCCAGAACCGCCGTCACCGCCCGTGCCTGCAAAGCCGTTTACGCCACCAGTGGCCTGAGCGGCGTGACTGGCATCCCATCCGCCGAGCCCACCTGCACCAGCATTGCCACGGTCACCACCGTTGCCGCCGTTGCCGCCGGAACCAGCGGCGACACCGCTGCCACCGCCCGCGCCGCTTCCGCCGTTTCCACCGTTTCCAGCATTTCCAGCGTTACCTCCGTTGCCGCCACGTCCGCCAACGCCAGCAGCGCCTGACTGACCTGCGGCGGCGCTGCCACCAGCGCCGCCGTTGCCACCTGTGCCGCCTTTGCCGCCGCTTCCGCCGTCCCCGCCGTTTCCGCCGTCGATGCCGTTGTTGCCGGTGTTGAGCTGACCGCCCGCGCCTACCGAGCCGCCGCTACCGTGACCGCCGTTGCCGCCAACGCCACCCTGACCTCCGGCTCCGCCAGCCCCACCGTTTCCTGCATGTGACCCGCCTGCGCCGCCTACGCCTCCGTGGCCTCCCGAGCCGCCTGCTGAGCCATCCGCTCCCGAGGCTCCCCAACTGACTCCGGAGGTGCCGCCAGTGCCTGCGGCGCCGTTACCGCCCGTACCACCCGCGCCGCCGTTGCCGATGTTTCCGCCGTCGCCTCCTCGGCCTCCGTTGCCGCCGGAAGAGCCTGCCGTCGTCGCGCTAAAGCCGTCGCCTCCTCGGCCTCCGTTGCCGCCGCTAGCCGGGCTGTAGCCTCCCTGGCCGTCCGTGCCACGGGTCGCGCCATTGCCTGCACCGCTGCCACCGACGCCGCCGCTACTGGAATCACCGCCACGACCACCCACGCCGCCATCAGGGTGGGATGCGTCGCCCACTGCGCCGTTACCGCCGTTGCCTCCGGTCGCCCCTGCACCGCCCTTGCCGCCCGCGCCACCGACGCCATGAGCACCGGCGGTGCCATGGGCTGCTGCCCCACCTGCGCCGCCTAGGCCACCGTCCCCGCCATCGCCAGCGCTACCTGCGTTGCCGCCCGCCTGACCGGCTCCGTTATTGACACCGACCACGCCCTGAGCACCAGCCGCTCCGGCACCTGCGCCGCCACCGATTCCTCCGGCTCCGCCTGCGCCGCCGGTGCCACCGTTTCCGGCTTGTGAACCGCCCTGCCCGCCAGCGCCACCTCGGCCACCGGAACCACCGTCCGTTCCGTTGGTGCCGGAGTTACCTGAATTCTGGCCGTTCAGGCCGCTAGCCCCCGCCGCGCCATTACCGCCGCTACCACCGGCACCACCGTTGCCGAAGTTTCCACCGTCACCCCCGACACCACCGCTACCACCGGAGGTGCCCGGCATTGTGGCGCTGAGACCGTCACCGCCGCTACCGCCGTTACCGCCACTGGTTACTGCGTGGCCAGCAGATCCGGCCGTTCCGCTTATTCCGCCGTTGCCGCCAGTACCCGCTGCACCGCCACGCCCACCGCTACCTGCTGCACCAGCGTCGCCGCCGCGTCCGCCGTTACCGCCATCAAGGTGCCCCCCTGTGCCAGCGGCACCTGAGCCGCCGGTGCCACCGACTCCGGCATTACCGCCGCTCCCGCCCACGCCGCCATTGCCGTTGCTGCCCGAGCTTCCGAATAGGCCGCCATGACCGGCGTTCCCACCGGCCCCTCCGACACCCCCGACGCCGCCGGTACCACCGTCGCCAGCACTACCACCAGCCCCACTCGCGTTACCGGCGAAGGTGCCGACCGCCCCGTTACCGCCAGTACCACCGCTGCCAGCGACTCCACCAGCCCCACCGCTGCCACCTGAGCCGCCACCGCCGAACAGCATCCCGCCTTGGCCACCGGCCCCGCCGACACCGCCACTGCCGCCGTTGCCGCCGACACCACCGTCCGCGCCTGTGGCACCCGTACCGCCGATGAAACCGGCACCGCCCCTGCCTCCGGCACCACCGGTGCCCCCGCTACTGAACAAGAGACCACCGCTACCGCCGATGCCACCGGCACCACCGGTGCCACCGTCGAGATGCAGCGCAGTGCCGTCACCACCTGCCCCGCCGTTACCACCGTTGCCGCCGTTACCGAAGAAGAAGCCGCCAGCCCCACCAGCGCCGCCAGCCCCGCCGCTACCGCCGAACTGGCCGTCGCCGCCGTTGGTGCCGTTGCCGCCGTTGCCGAAAAGGAACGCGGCGTTGCCACCGACGCCGGGAGTGCCATTGATCGGGCCGGAACCGTCGGCCGTGAAAGTGGTGACCGGCGCGTCACCGCCGCCTGCGACGGCACTTCCAGCGTTGCCGCCGTTGCCGAAGAACCATCCGGCGTTGCCACCGCTGCCGCTGTAGCCGTATCCGCTGCCGCCGTCCCCGAACAGCAACCCGGCGTTCCCACCGTTGGGGTCACCGGCTGTTCCGTCAGCGCCGTCGCCGATCAGATACTGCCCCGATACAGAGTTGACGAAGTTGGCGAGCATTTGGCCGTCAGCGCTGTTGATCCAGGTGTCGATGGAAGTGTGCAGCGGCGTGTAGAAGAACTCGTTAAACAGAACTGCCCCGAAGTCAGGGTTGTTCAAGTTCAGGAGCAGGGCGTCCCAATTGTCCTGCACGATCAAGGCGCTCCACGCCGCGTCGAGAGCGTCGGAGTCAGCCCAGGTAGATGATTCGAACAGCGAGGCCACCGTATCGATGATCACGTCGTCGACTTCGGCCTGCGCGGACGGCGCGGCGGTCAGCGGCGTCATACCGAACGCCAGGAAGGCACTAACTGCGCTTCCAGCTCCAAGAGCACGACTCGGGACCCGATTCCGAAGTGACGAACGACCTTGCTCGACATTACGGCGACCGGTCATGCACATGCTCCTTAACTTGGGGGGAGTCAACCTAGGGCCACTGACGTGCGAAAAGGACGTGGAATCGAAGTGACTCCCGCCCTAAGCTCACAGTTTCATTAAAACTATCTGATGTTTTCATAATCGGCTAGTTTGACCTGTTTTCTGGACGCAAGTTCACATGGCCGATCGCGAACGGGCTCGCTGACCATACAGTCCTATTACGCATGGGTGCAATAGACCTGTGTACGTTGCACTCTGGCCGATTTCGCCTGGGCCGTATGTCGTTGGACACCGTGCACGACGACCAGCCCAAGCCAGCCCTCAACGAGACCACCCGCGTTTTCGGGGAACGGGTCCGCGATCGCCGCACGGCGCTCGGCCTCAGTCAGGAGGCCGCCGCGCTCCTCTGCGGTATCCACTGGACGCAGCTGGGAAAAGTGGAACGGGGCCAGCGCAGCCTGCGCCTAGAAACGATCATTAAGATCGCCGCCGGGCTGAACATCGACGCTGGTGAACTCGTCAGCAGACTGCCCGTGCCATAGCCCTGATCGTGTGGACGCGGACACCGGCCAGCATCCTCGGTCCGGCCTAGATTGGTCCGGTCTTGGCGTTGTGCGCTGGACAGTATGAAGAAGTCGCGCCCTTGACGATCCAGGTCGCGTTGTAGCTGGGGTTACGAACATCCCACATGTTCAGCTTCCCGACTACGGCTCCGGTGACGGTGGATGAGTCCTTGCCCTGGTCGAACAAGTTGCAGACTAGATGACCGGTGGCGATCAGCTCGCTTCGGCTGTAGTCCTTGACGTCGAATCCGGTATCCCGCAGGTACGACAGCCCATTTAGGAACTGCGAATCGGCACTGTCGGCCAACGCGGGAGTGGCCTGGCTAACCAGAATGGCTCCCGCTGCTAGACCTCCTGCCAAGGCGGCAGCGAACTTCGTAGTTCTCATTCGATTCCGTTCTGTCAGCTGCAATATGCAGCTAGGCGGATTGGCTCGGTCACAAACCGCGATGCGTGGTGTAGCTGGGGGCTTTACCCTTGTCCTAACTCAACGGCATCCCGAGGCGGATGGTTAGATCCGGCCCCATTCTCCCGAGGCGCATGAAAGCGGATAACCATCGGGCGACTGCGCATAGGAGATGCCGCCCGCGCCCCACATAGCGCATGCGGTACCGACTGTCTGGACTCCCATGAGAGGGCCGGTTAGAGGTCCGTCCCAGCGGAACACCGGATCAGCTGACCCATGGCACGCGAGAAGCTCGCCAGCGGCATCCCGGCCGTACACATACTTTGATCGTTCGCTACATGGCTGGCCTTTCACAACGTTGAACTCCATTCCTGGAACGTCTCCGCCCGGCTGTGCTATCGCCGAGTGCGGCGAAGACAGCAGGACGGCAGTCGACGTGACCGCGAGAGTCAGCAGAGGTCGAAACATGTGTTTTCTCATCCTTTTCTAGTCGCGCAACTGCGCACGCTGATTGCCCTGCTAAAGGCGCTTAGGCAGGTACTTTCCACGTTCCCCGCAAGTCGCGTGTTGGCTGATCTGGCGCGGTTCCGCCGACTAGGCCCCACCAACCGCCGCCAGCTATCGCAGCGGCGCTCAAGAGATAGCTTCCGGGCACTCGCCTGTCTGCCAGCCGATACCGTTGATCTCGGCGTTCCCGCGAGGATCTCCGGCGTAGTTGATCATGTTCGTGCACCGCAAGGGCATCCCTGGACTTGTTCCGGTAGTCGGTGCTGGGCATTCGCCGGTCTGCCAGCCGATGCTGTTAATTTCGGCGTTCCCGCGGGGATCTCCGGCGTAGTTGATCATGTTCGTGCACCGCAAGGGCATCGCACTGCTCGCAGGAGCGGTTATTAGTAGTGCGGTGATGCCGGATAGGTATACCGCGGTCCATACACCCATAACTAGCGTCCTCTTCATGGGGCGACCTTAAAGGGTGAACCAGACATACACCGCCGGTTTCCGACTCCTCCGCGACACGACCGGGCAATGGACACGCTCATTCATGGCGACGGCAACAGGGCCAGGTGGGTGACTCGACCGTCGCTGCGGCCGCCTCGCTGTCATGGGCACAGGTTGGTTCGGGCGGATTGCGTCATGTCATTGATCTTCGGGTGATACCCACTTATGGGTTCTATTGGCTCCCCCAACATCCAGTAGCAGACTGCCAGCGCCGCAGTTCTGACCGCTTGGACGTGAATCCCAGGCGGAACCCCTACGGCCCGCAGCTTGGTGCTGCGGACCGGTGATGATGCACTCATCAAGCGCATCATGCTTGGGAAGGGGCAAAAAATCGTCACGGCCCAACCGGTACCCAGACGAACTTCGGGGGCGGGCACCAGAGCGCCCATTTGCTCCCGTCGGTCGGGTCGGCCCACTGATGGGCTTCCGAAGCGAGGCAGGGCGTCCCGGTCACCCGCTTGCCGACACCGAGACCGTCGCTCATGCCCCACTCCTCGGGGGTGATGGCGGCAGCAGGGTACGCAAGTAGCACAGCAGACCCCAGCAATCCGGTGATGGCAATGGCGACACGGTTGCGACGCTTCGTAGGCGCAAGGTATCAGCCCGGGCCACTTGCAGGCGCCGCGTTTCACTAGAGGGCGTCGTCGCCATCGAGATCGTCGTAAATGCCCACCAAGCAGCACTCGATCACGTACTCGTGAATCGCGGCATCGCCGTACATGACGTATTCGCGTTTGAGCAGAGCGTCGTCGTCGAGTGCCTCAATCTCCGAAGCCAGCGCCGTGAACAGTTCCTGGCCGCGCCAAAGTCTCCCAGTACTGGTCTCTCTGTACCGCGTCACAACGCCTCCGCTACCAACATGCCCTGCCGAAGGGCCGCTCTTGCCAACACAGGTCAGTGCGGGCCGCTTCGTCATACGAGCCCACCCACGAGCGTGGGGGTTGGCGCGCCATCGAGGCGGAGCTTGGCGACAGCAACCCATGAAGCCCCTCAACGGTACCCAGACGGGCCGACGGAACCCGGCACGATCCTGATCCCGGGCCAACCTGAATTAGCCGTCCTCGACGGCCTGAGGCACTGTTGCCCCCTTCCAACAGCTGGGCGATTCCCCGCCCGGTCCGATTCCACCCGATACCACCGGCGTTCCAACTCCAGGCCGAGCAGAATCCGCGAACCCTCCGGTCGACCCAGCGCCTGCCGCAGCTCAGCGACAGTCGGGTCCCACGCCGCTCCGCAGGGCCATCCTGTAGTCGTCGCAAAGTTGGGCACCTCCAAGTAACACGAACAGGACACAAAGCGTGGTACAACAATCCCGCGCTGAGCGTCCTAGTCTCGGAGCCCGAATCGGTGGCCGTCACGCAAGCACCACCCCTCGCAGGTACGGCGACCCCAACGTCCGCCGGGATGCTGACCGGGCGCCCGTGCCAGATCGCCGGGTGCTGCTCGACTCTTCCTCGGCCCCGCGCGAATTAGCTGATCCCTAAGATAATTGCCCGCACAGCGCTTACTCGCGGCCTCGTTTTACCTGGTCAGAGCACACCGCTAGCTAACCTAGAATGGTCAGTTCCTTGGGGAACCGAGTCAGCAGGTCCGGGGCCTGCCCGGCAGTATCAGCGACCACGAGCGTGTCCTCGATACGGACCCCGCCACGATCAGCCAGATAGACGCCGGGCTCTACGGTCACCACAGCACCGGCAAGCAGTGTACCGTCGGCCGCCGCATTGATTCCGGGCGCTTCGTGAATCCGCAACCCGACCCCGTGGCCGAGGCCGTGACCGAAGGTCTCGCCGTAGCCGGCCTCGGCGATCACGGTGCGCGCGGCGGCGTCGACCGCACACAGTTCCACGCCCGGTTGCAGCGCCTCCCGGCCGGCCCGCTGCGCGGCCTGCACCACCTGATAGATCTCCCGCTGCCAGTCCGCGGGCGGCCCCAGCACGAACGTGCGGGTCATGTCGGAGTGGTAGCCGGCCACCAGGGCGCCGAAGTCGATCTTGACGAAGTCCCCGGCGGCCAGCACGGCGTCGGTAGGCCGGTGATGCGGAATCGCCGAGTTGGGGCCGGTGGCCACGATCGTCTCGAACGATGCGGCGTCGGCCCCGTGGTCGAGCATCAGGGCTTCCAGTTCCCGGCGGACCTCCCGTTCGGTGCGCCCCGGCCGCAGTCCACCGCGGTCCACCAGCTCACCCAGAGCCGCGTCGGCAGCCTCGCAGGCCAGTCGCAGCATGGCGACTTCGCCGGCGTCTTTGACCTCGCGCAGCGCCTCCACGGTGTTCGAGGCCCGGACCAGCTCGACGGGGCTGTCCCCGCCGGGCACTGCTCGCTCCCCCCGCAGGGCTGCCGAAAGGGCATCGAATCCGTCCACGGTCACCACGTGGGCCTCGAAGCCGACCCGCAGCGCCCCGGCCGCCGCAGCCTGGGTGAGAAGGTGCCGGGGCCCGGCGCGTTCGATCGCGACCTGCAGGTCGGGGGCCTGGCGGGCAGCCTGTGTGCGATAGCGACCATCGGTTGCCAACACCGGTGGCCGCTCGTCCGCATAGACCAGCAGCGCCCCGGCCGAACCGGTGAACCCGGACAGATAACGCACGTTGATCAGGTCCGTGACCAGCATCGCGTCCAGGTCGGCGGCGCCGATCGCAGCACTCAGACGCGCCCGACGGGAGGAATGTGTCACGCGGTGTGACGGTACTCGCTACGCTGTGGCCCCATGAGCAAGTGGTTTCTGCGCGGGCTGGTGTTCGCTGCACTGATGGTCGTGATCCGCCTCATCCAGGGGGTGCTGATCAACGCCTTCGAGGCGCAGGCCGGTCTGATCAGCCTGGCATTGATGATCGTGTTCGCGATCGCAGTGTTCGTCTGGGGCCGTTCCGACGGCCGTGAGGACGCCAAAGCCACCGCCGACCCGGACCGGCGCGCTGACCTCGCGATGACCTGGCTGGGCGCCGGGCTGGTCGCCGGACTGCTCAGCGGCTTCGTCTCGTGGCTCATCGGCCAGGTCTACAAGGCGCTCTACATCAGCACCTTCTTCAACGAGCTGACCAGCTTCGCGGCCTTCACCGCGCTGCTGGTGTTCGTGGTGGCGGTGGCCGCCGTGGCCCTCGGGCGCCGCGCCATCGACAAGGAGTACGAGAAGCATCCGGAACGCCGCCCGGTGCGGGCCGCCGCGGAGGAGAGCCAGCCGCCGACCGACGTGTTCGCCACCGTCGGCGCCCCCGCGCTGGCCGCTGAAGAGACCGGTGCCGTACAGACCGAGGCTGCCGCGCCAGCTACCGAGGCGACGCTCACCAGCCCCGACGGTCTTTCGGGAGGCTTCACCACCGAAGAGTTCCCGGCCGACACCGACGCCACCACCGAGTTCCCCGTGATCGAGGACAACGGCGGCACCGAGACTCAGTCTGACAGCGCGGTATCCGAAACCGAGTCCGCCGCAGACTCACCTTCCGACGACTCGACCAAGTAGCGCAGCGCCAGCAGGTAACCCCGCACTCCGAAGCCGACGATCACGCCGTTGGCAATCGGGCTCAGGTAAGAGTGCCGCCGAAACTCTTCGCGCGCATGCACATTGGAGATGTGCAGCTCGATGAGCGGGGCGGGCAGTTCAGCGCAGGCGTCCCGCAGCGCCACCGAGGTGTGGGTCAGCCCGCCGGCGTTGAGGATCACCGGTTCGGCGGCGTCGGCTGCGCAGTGAATCCACTCCAGCAGCTCGGCTTCGCTGTCGCTCTGACGCACCACCACATCGACCCCGAGTGCGGCCGCTTCCCGCTCGATCAGCGCCTGCAGATCCGCATAGCTGGTGCTGCCGTAGACGTCGGGCTCGCGCCGGCCCAGCCGTTGCAGGTTGGGGCCGTTGATGACGTTGATCCGGTTCATCGCCGCTCCAATCGGAATCGCCGGCCCACCTCGTCGTAGGCGGCCGCCAGCAGCATCGGGTCAGGTCCCTCCAGCCGGCCCGGCTTCGCCAGGCCGTCGAGCACCACGAAGCGCAGCACACCGGCCCGAGTCTTCTTGTCCCCCATCATGTATTCCAGCAGTGCCGGCAGGGCGTCCTCGTAGTAGCTGACCGGCAGTCCGAGCGACAGCAGGATCGAGCGATGCCGGTCCGCGGTCGCGTCGTCGAGCCGTCCGGTGATGCGGGCCAGCTCGGCGGCGAACACCAGACCCACCGACACCGCGTCGCCGTGGCGCCATTGGTAATGCTCCAGCGCTTCGATCGCGTGCGCCAGAGTGTGGCCGTAGTTGAGGATTTCGCGCAGATCCGATTCTTTTTCGTCGGCGGCGACCACCTCTGCCTTGACGGTGATGGCCCGCCTGATCAGCTCGCCGAGCACCTCGCCCGCCGGATCCATCGCGGCAGTCGGATCGGCCTCGATCAGATCCAGGATCACCGGATCGGCGATGAAGCCGGCCTTGACGATCTCCGGCATGCCCGCGACGATCTCGCGCTGCGGCAGCGTCTCCAGGGTGGCCAGGTCGACCACGACGGCGGCCGGTTGGTGGAACGCACCGACCAGGTTCTTGCCGGCTTCGGTGTTGATGCCGGTCTTACCGCCGACCGCGGCGTCCACCATGGCCAGCAACGTGGTGGGCACATGCACGATCGAAATGCCGCGCAGCCAGGTCGCGGCGGCGAATCCCGCGACATCGGTGGCGGCGCCGCCGCCGAGACTGACCAGCGCGTCACGGCGGTCTAGGCCGATGCGGCCCAGCACGTCCCAGATGAAGCCGAGTACCTGCAGCGACTTGCCGTCTTCGGCGTCCGGGATCTCGATGCGGTGCGCTTCGATCCCCTTGTCGGACAGGTAGGTTCGGATGCCCTCGGCGGTCGCCTCCATGGTCGGCTGATGCAGGATAGCGACCTTGTTGCGCCCGGCGAGCAACCCGGCGAGATCACCGAGCAGGCCTTTACCGATCACCACCGGGTACGGCGGGTCGGTGGCCACCGTCACGGTGATCGGCTCGGGAATGTCGGTCACTTGCGTCCTCCGGTCTGTCGTGCGGCCACGGTGGCGGGTGTAGGTGGCGAATCGGCGGGCGTCGGTGCTGCCGGTTGCGGGTGCGTCCGGTCGGCGGGGGCGCCGGCCTCCAGCCGAGACACGATATAGCGCACCACCGCACCCGGGTTACGCCGGTTGGTGTTGACCCGGATCGTCGCGAGCCGTCGGTACAGCGGCACCCGCTGCGACATCAGCTCACGGAACTTCTCGGCCCGGCCGGGGCCGGCGAGCAGGGGCCGTACCGTACTCCCGCTGGTACGACGTACGCCTTCGGCGGCGCTGATCTCCAGGAACACCACCGTGTGTCCGGCCAGCGCTTCGCGTACCCCGGGGGTGGTGACGGCTCCCCCGCCGAGCGACAGCACACCGGAATGCTCGGCCAGCGCCTCCCGGATCACGTCTTCTTCGATGCGACGGAATTCCGGTTCGCCATCGGTGGCGAAGATGTCGGCGATGGTACGACCGGTGCGGGCCTCGATGGCGGCATCGGTGTCGAGCATCTCAACGTCGAGAGCCTTGGCCAGGCGCCGTCCTATCGTGGATTTGCCCGCCCCGGGCAAACCCACCAGAACCGCTCTGGGCGCCATGGGCTACCCCGAGGCCCGTTCCTGGTCCGCCGCCGGCACCCGGTCGGCCACCGAACGCCGGTAGGCCTCGATGTTGCGCCGGGTTTCGGTCAGCGAGTCGCCGCCGAACTTGTCCAGCGCGGCGCGGGCCAGGACCAACGCGACCATGGCTTCGGCCACCACGCCGGCGGCTGGCACCGCGCACACGTCGGAGCGTTGATGGATCGCGACCGCTTCCTCGCCGGTGGCCATGTCGACGGTGGCCAGGGCGCGCGGCACCGTGGAGATCGGCTTCATCGCCGCACGCACCCGCAACGGCAGACCGTTGGTCATGCCTCCCTCGAGGCCGCCGGCCCGGTTGGTGGAGCGCACCACACCGTCCGGCCCGGGGTACATCTCGTCGTGGGCCGCGCTGCCGCGCCGGCGTGCGGTGGTGAAGCCGTCGCCGATCTCGACGCCCTTGATCGCCTGGATGCCCATGATCGCGGCAGCCAGCTGGCTGTCGAGCCGGTCATCACCGCTGATGAAGGAGCCCAGACCGATCGGCAGGCCCGACACGACCACCTCGACCACACCGCCCAGCGTGTCGCCGTCGGCCTTGGCTGCCTCGATCTCGGCGATCATGGCTTCCTGGGTGCCGGCGTCAAAGGCACGCACCGGGCTGGCATCGATGGCGGCCAGATCGGCCGGTTGCGGCACCGGACCGTCGTAGGGGTCGGACGCGCCGATCGAGATCACGTGGGAGATCACCTGAACGCCCAACGCCTGGTCCAGGAATGCCCGGGCGATGGTGCCCGCGGTGACGCGAGCGGCGGTCTCACGTGCGCTGGCGCGTTCGAGTACCGGGCGGGCGTCGTCGAAGCCGTACTTGAGCATGCCGGCGAAGTCGGCGTGGCCGGGCCGCGGGCGGGTCAGCGGCGCATTGCGGGCGCCGCCCTCGCCGTCCAGCACCGCCGGGTCAACCGGATCGGTGGACATCACCGTCTCCCACTTGGGCCATTCGGTGTTGCCGATCTCGACGGCGATCGGACCGCCCAGGGTGATCCCGTGCCGCACCCCCGACAGCACGGTGACCGCATCGGCCTCGAACTTCATCCGGGCCCCGCGGCCATAGCCCAGGCGCCGGCGGGCGAGCTGATCGGCGATGTCAGCCGAGGTGACGGCCACTCCCGCGACCATGCCCTCGACCAGGGCCACCAACGCGCGACCGTGCGATTCCCCGGCGGTTATCCAACGCAACACGTGTCCCATCTTCCCATGCCGGTCAGGCCCGCCCGGGCTTGGAGGAGGTTACGGTTGCACACACGCACGGCTCAGTGCTGCGGCAACCGGGATTCGATCCGGTTCGAGACCCGCCAGCCGGGTTCAGGAACCGTTTTTGAGGATCAGGTAGGTGACGGCGTCGCGACCGTTGCTCGGCGAGGTCACCGCATTGAGCTGACTACCGGCATTGCCGACCACCCCGTCGAGGATCTGGTCGAAGTCCTCCGCGGAGGTCTCCGGGTCGATCAGCACTAACGGCGATTCACCGGGCGGGACAGCGGAACTCGGGTCCAGCAGGTAGCCGCCGAAGGAGTCCGCGTTGGCAGCCGAGGTCTGCGCAAACAGGTCCAGCCATTGCACGGTGGCGTCGTTTCCCTCGGCGCTGGACAGCTGAATCGCCGGAACCTGCACGTCAGGCAAGGACGGAGATGCCATGTTGCCGGCAAGGACGATGCCCCCACCGACGGCGACCGCGGCAGCTGCCACGCCCCCAACTACAGCTCGCTTCACGGTCACCCCCTCTGGCTACGCACCGGTCAGCAGCAGTTCAATAGAGCCGATGTTACCTAATAGCGGGCTGAGCGGCAAACATTTCCTGGCAAGGTCACAGGCGACGTTAATTTACGTTCCCTGAGCATTACATCCCCGAACCGGCGCCGGCAGGCACCCGTTCACCAGCCGGCCAAGCCCGCCGCCAGGGCGCTGGCCAGGCACATCGACGGCCCATGCGGCACCGTCGGCCCGCGGCCCGCCATCGCCACGAACAGCCCCCACAGCCCGGTCAGCAGCGGCGCGGCCAGCGCCGCCAGCAGCCACACGTCAGCGCCGAAGGACCCGGTCAGCGCCCCGAGCGCGACCGCCAGCTTGACGTCGCCGGCACCCAATCCGGCCGGGGCGATCAGATGAACGACCAGATAGACCCCGGTAAGAGCCGCCGCGCCCGCCAGCGCCGCCGGTCCTCGACCCACGACGGCAGCCAGCGCCGGAACCAGCACCGCCGCAGGCAGCGTCAACCAATTCGGCAGTCGGCGCTGGCGGATGTCGTAGCCGCTCAGCAGCGTCAGCCACGCCAGCACTGAACCCGCCGCCACCACTTTCGGCCCGTCCATGGCGCCATGCTCAGCCGAGGTCGGCGACCGCGCAAGTCATCTCCGCGCGAGGCGCGGGCCGGCCTGTGAACAGCTCAACCTGGGTGAACGCCTGATGCAGCAGCATCTGCAGGCCGCTGATCACGGTGCCGCCGGCGGAGCTCACCGCGGTGGCCAATGGCGTCGGCCACGGATCGTAGAGGGCGTCCAGCAGCACAGGCACCCCGGCCAGAACCGGCGCATATCGGGCTGCGACGTCAGCCGGAAGAGTGCTGACCAGTACCGACGCGTCGGCGGCCGCCGCGGCCAGGTCCGGGTCATCGAGTGCGCAGAAGCGAGCCGGCACACCGACTTCGGTGGCCAACGCCACCACCCGCGCGGCGTTGTCGGCGTTGCGCGCGGCCACCGTGATGTGGCTGGCACCCAGTTCGGCCAGCGCCACCACCGCGGCCGGCGCGGTGCCGCCGGAGCCCAGCACGATCGCTGACCCCGACACCGAACCGAGCGCCCCGCTCACCCCGTCGACATCGGTGTTGTCGGCTAACCATCCGGTTGCGGTGCGTACCAGTGTGTTCGCCGAGCCGATACGTTCGGCGCGGCGGGTGCGTTGGTCGGCGAACGCCAAGGCCGCGAACTTGCCCGGCATGGTGACCGAGACGCCGACCCATTCCGGTCCGAAACCGGCGACCAGCGCCGGCAACTCCTCGGCGCCACATTCGATGCGCTCATAGGTCCAGTCCGGCAGACCGAGCGCCCGGTAGGCCGCCAGGTGCAGTTGCGGTGACCGCGAGTGCGCGATGGGCGAGCCCAGCACCGCGGCCCGCCGCGGCCCGGGCTCAGCGGGAGCTGTCGAGGACACCGTTGTCCAGCGCCATCTCGATGTTGGTCAGGTGCTGCTGGTAGTTGTGCGTGAACAAAGTGGTGCCATCCTTGTCGATCGTCACAAAGTACAGCCAGTCGCCCGGCTCCGGATGCTCAGCGGCATGCAGGGCGTCGGTGCCCGGTGAGCAGATCGGAGTGGCCGGCAGACCTTCGGACGCGTACGTGTTCCACGGCGTCACCTTGGCCCGGTCGGCGTCGGTGGTGGCCACCTCCTGGCGGTCCAGCGGATAGTTGACCGTCGAATCGAACTCCAGCCGCTGCGGCTCCCCCAGCCGGTTGTCGATCACCCGGGCCACCTTGGCGAAGTCGCGCGGCAGCGCTTCACGTTGCACCAGTGAAGCCACCACCAGCATCTCGTAGGGAGTCATGCCCAGCTGCACGGCAGTGCCCGGCAGGCCGGACCTGTCCAACTCCGCACTGCTTTGGCTGATCAATTTCGCCAGCACGGTAGGCGCCGACGCGGTCGGGTCGACGTTCCAGGTGCCCGCCGTGATCAGCCCCTCGATGCGACGGTGGTCGCGCCCCATCTTGCTGACCGGCCCCAAGGCCCACTCGGGCACCGACAGTGCCTGCGGCGTCTCGATCTCCGCGGCGCGGCGCAGATCCTGGGCCTTGAGACAGGTACGTTCACCGTTGAGGTCCAGGCAGCTGGCCTCGGCGATGAGGGTGAACACTCCAGGAGTCACCCGGTCGGTCTTCATGTCGGTGGTGTCGTCGAGTTGACGACCCTCCGGAATCACCAGCTTGCCCACCCGATTCTCCGGGTCGCTGAGCTGCTGCACCGCAGTGGCGGCTGGGATCTCGGCCCGCAAGCGGTAGAAGCCGGGCTGGATCGCCGCGATGGCGGAGTTGCCCTGCGCGGCGCTCAGGAACGTCCCGACGTTGGCGATCACCCCCGCCTCCAGCATGGTTTCGGCGATCGCGGTGGTGAAGTCGCCCTCGTGCACCTCGATCAGCACCTGCTGGCCGCCGTCACCGGTGAAGTCGACGACGGGACCACTGGAGTGCCAGTACTTGGACCCCACGAAGACCCCGGCGATCGCGACCAGGACGATCAGCGCCACACCGAGGCCCCGGGCGATGCGGCGGTGCCGGTTGAGCTGGCGTCGCCGCCGGTTCTCCCGGGCCCGCTGGGTGCGGCTCATCCGGCGCCTCGGCGGCCCTACCGCCGCCGGTCTGGCCTTCTTCCCGAACTGGTCGTCAGACATCGTCGTCCTCCGTCGGGGCCGGCGCGCCCAGGGCCCGGCGCTGGTCGAGCCAGCTCTGCAGAATCGTCACCGCGGCGGCCTGGTCGATCACCGAACGCTGACGTTTGGAACGCATCCCGGCCTGGTGCAGTGACCGCGCCGCGCTGACCGTGCTCAGCCGCTCGTCGGCCAGCCGCACCGGGGCGAGCCGACGTCGCTGGGCCAATACCCGGGCCAGGTCGTCAGCCACCGCGATGGCGTCCGCGGCGGCCGAGCCGGCCCGGTCGGCCAGGGTGCGCGGCAAGCCCACCACCACTTCGACGACGTCATATTCGTCGGCAAGGTCAGCCAGGCGGCGCAGGTGCGAGCCCGACGCGTGTCGTCGCACGGTCTCTACCGGGGTCGCCAAGAGTCCGTCGGGGTCGCTACACGACACTCCGATCCGCACACTGCCCACATCCACCCCGAGTCGTCGCCCGCGCCCGGGATCGTCCGACCTGCCGGGCCGGTCCGGGGTGCGATGGTGGGGTGAGGTCACGCCGGCGCGCTCCGGGCGACCGACGCGCGGATCGCCGCGAGCGCGGCCTCGATCCCGGCGGGGTCCTTACCGGAGCCCTGCGCCAGATCGGCCTTGCCGCCGCCGCGGCCGGACACCGCCGCCGCCAACTCCTTGACCAGGTCGTCGGCGCGCAACCCGAGCTCTTGCGCGCCGGCGTTGGCGGCCACCACGTAGGGAACGCTGTCGTCACCATCGGCGATGAGAGCCACCACCGCGGGCGTCTCCCCCAGCTTGCCGCGGATGTCGCCGACCAGCGAACGCAGGTCGCCTGCGCCGATTCCGCCCGACATCCGCTGCGCCACCAAGCGCACGTTACCGATTTGTTCGGCGCCGGCGGCGGCGTTCACCGCGGCCGCTCGGGCACTGGCCAGCCGGGCGCGGTCCAGTTCCTTCTCGGCGGCCTTGAGTCGCTCGACCAGGTTGGCCACCCGGGCCGGCACTTCCTCGGAGGGCACCTTCAACGACGAGGCCAGCCCCGCCATCAGCGCCCGCTCCTTGGCCAGATGCCGGAACGAGTCCAGCCCGACATAGGCCTCGACACGGCGCACACCGGAGCCGACCGACGACTCTCCCAGGATGGTCACCGGACCGATCTGCGCCGAGTTATGCACGTGGGTGCCGCCACACAGTTCCAGCGAGAACGGCCCGCCGATCTCGACGACGCGCACCTTCTCGGGGTACTTCTCGCCGAACATCGCCATGGCGCCCATGGCCTTGGCCTTCTCGAGTTCTTCGGTGAAGGTGTGTACCTCGAAGTCGGCCTGCACCGCCTCGTTGGTGACCTCCTCAACTTGGCGGCGTTGCTCATCGCTGAGCGCGCCCTGCCAGTTGAAGTCGAACCGCAGATAACCGGGCCGGTTCAGCGAGCCGGCCTGAACCGCATTGGGCCCCAACACCTGCCGCAGCGCGGCGTGCACCATGTGGGTGCCCGAGTGGCCCTGGGTGGCCCCCTTGCGCCAGCCCTGGTCCACCGCTGCAGTGACCGTGTCACCCTCGACGAATTCGCCGGACTCGACGTTGACCCGGTGCACGAACAGTGTCTGGGCGATCTTCTGCACGTCGGTGACCGTCGCCTGGGCAGCCCCGGCACTGATGGTGCCGGCGTCGGCGATCTGTCCGCCGGCCTCGGCGTAGAGCGGGGTGCGGTCCAACACCAGCTCGATGCGATCGGCGGCCATGCCCTTCTGGTCCTCGTGCGATACCACCGGCACCCGCTTGCCGTCGACGAAGATGCCCAGGATGCGGCCTTCGGTGGTGAGCTCGTCGAACCCGGTGAACTCGGTGGGTCCGGCGTCGATCAGCTCCCGGTAGGCGCTCAGGTCGGCGTGGGCGTGCTTGCGCGCGGCGGCGTCGGCCTTGGCCCGCTGCCGCTGCTCGGCCATCAGCGTGCGGAACCCGGCCTCGTCGACCTGCAGGCCGGCCTCCGAGGCCATCTCCAGCGTGAGTTCGATCGGGAATCCGTAGGTGTCGTGCAGGGCGAAGGCGTCGCTGCCGGAGAGCACGGTGACCCCGGCAGACCGGGTGGCTGCCGCCGCGTCCTCGAACAGCTTCGAGCCCGAGGTCAGGGTGCGGTTGAACGCGGTCTCCTCGGCAACCGCGATCCGGCTGATCCGGTCGAAGTCGGTGACCAGTTCCGGATACGACGGACCCATGGCATCGCGCACGGTAGCCATCAGGTCGCCGACGATCGGGCCTTCGATGCCCAGCAGTTTGGCCGAGCGGATCACCCGGCGCAGCAACCGGCGCAGCACGTAGCCGCGGCCGTCGTTGCCAGGGCTCACGCCGTCGCCGATCAGGATGGCCGCGGTGCGGGAGTGGTCGGCGATGATCCGGTATCGCACGTCGTCGGCGTCATTGCCACTGTTGTAGCCACGCGGCGCGCGAGTGGCCACCAGATCGATGACCGGCCTTACCAGGTCGGTCTCGTACACGTTGTGCACGCCCTGCAGCAGGAAGGCAACCCGCTCGATGCCCATGCCGGTGTCGATGTTCTGGCGCGGCAGCGGCCCGAGGATCTCGAAGTCCTCCTTGGAGGTGCCCTCGCCGCGCTCGTTCTGCATGAAAACGAGGTTCCAGATCTCGATGTAGCGGTCCTCGTTGGCCACCGGGCCGCCGTCGACACCGAACTCCGGGCCGCGGTCGTAGTAGATCTCCGACGACGGGCCGCAGGGCCCGGGGATGCCCATCGACCAGTAGTTGTCGGCCATGCCACGGCGCTGGATCCGCTCAAGCGGCAGTCCCGCGATCTCCTGCCACAACGCGATGGCCTCGTCGTCGTCGAGATAGACGGTGGCCCACAGCCGTTCGGGGTCGAGTCCGTAACCACCGTCGGCGACGCTGCCCGTCAGCAGCGTCCAGGCCAGCTCGATCGCACCGCGCTTGAAGTAGTCGCCGAACGAGAAGTTGCCGGCCATCTGGAAGAAGGTGTTGTGCCGGGTGGTGATGCCCACCTCGTCGATATCCGGCGTGCGGATGCACTTCTGGATGCTGGTGGCGGTGGCGTACGGCGGGGTGCGCTGACCCAAGAAGAACGGCACGAACTGCACCATGCCGGCGTTGATGAACAACAGGTTGGGGTCATCCAGGATCACCGAAGCGCTGGGCACCTCGGTGTGGCCCGCTTTCACGAAGTGATCGAGGAAGCGTTTCCTGATCTCGTGTGTCTGCACTATCTATCGCTTCCCGCCGTCTCATCCGTTTAGACGGCACTACAGTACCGGGCTGCCGATCGGGTTCTCTGCAGGCAAGGATCCTCAGGTGGCGGCGACGCCGACAAAGCTCAACCGCACACTTCGACGAGGGTTGTCGCGGTTCAGGTCGACCAGCACCACCGACTGCCAGATGCCCAGCAGCGGCTCACCGCCGGCCACCGGAACCGTGATCGACGGTGCCACGATCGCCGGCAGCACGTGATCGGCGCCGTGCCCGGGCGAGCCGTGCGCGTGCCGGTAGCGATCATCGCGCGGCAAGAGCCGCTCGAGCGTGTCGACCAGGTCGGAGTCCGAGCCGGCGCCGGTCTCGATGATCGCCACCCCGGCCGTCGCATGCGGCACGAAGACGTTGCACAGCCCGTCACCGTGGCGGGCACAGAACGACCGCACCTGATCGGTGAGGTCGACGGTGCGACGCCGCGAGGTGTCGATGTCGAGCACTTCGGTGTTCACCAGCTCCAGGGTAGGGGCCGCCGCCACTCTCGGGCGGAGTCAGCGCTCCCCGTTTATCAGGGCTACCCGCGCCAGGGTGTTCTGCGCCATCTTGACGTGCGCGGCGTCAACCAGCACGCCGTCGACCCCGACCGCGCCCAGCCCCTTCGCCTCACCCTCGCGGTAGGCGGCCATGTTGCGTTCAGCCAGCGCGATCTCCTGGGCGGTCGGCGAGAACACCGCGTTGGCGACCGGGATCTGGGTGGGGTGAATCGCCCACTTGCCAGTGAAGCCGTACAGCGAGGACCGGCGGGCCTCGGATTCGTAGCCGTCGCGGTTTGCGTAGTCGGGGTAGGGCGAGTCGATGGCCTCGATGCCGGCGATGCGGGCCGCGACAACCACCTTGTTGCGGGCGTAGTGCCAGAAGTCGCCCGGGTAGTCCCAGATCGGTACGAAGTTGGTGTCCACCCGCGCGCCCTGCGACAGCGAGAAGTCGCCGACTCCGAAGATCAGCGCGTCGATCCGCGGACTGGCCTTGGCGATCTCCTCGGCGTTGGCCAGCCCCTCGACCTCCTCGATGAGCACCTCGAGGCGGATCTGGTGTTCCAGGCCGAGTTTGGCCTCCAGCTGGGTGAGCAGCAGGTCGACCCACCAGACGTCGCGGGCGGTGCAGGCTTTGGGGACGACGATGGTGTCCAGGTTGTGGCCGGCGGCGGTGACCACCTCGATGATGTCATCGTGGCACCATTGCGTATCTAGACCGTTGATCCGGATGGCGCGCGCGGTGCGTCCCCAGTCCAGGTCGTTCAGCGCGGTGATCACCTTGGCGCGGGCGCCGACTTTCTCGGCGGGCGCGGTCGCATCCTCCAGGTCGAGGAAGACCAGGTCTGCCTGCGAGGCGGCCGCCTTGGCGAACATGTTGTGGTTAGCAGCGGGCACGGCCAACTCGGAACGGCGCAACAGCATGGGGCGATCTCTCCTTGAGGTTCGGGGGTCACAACACGCCGCGGGCGTGCAGGTCGTCGATGTCGGATGAGGTGAGGTCGAGCAGTTCGCGGTAGACCTCGGTGTTGTGCTCCCCCAGGCGAGGGCCCAGGTGTTCGACGCGCCCGGTCGCGTCGGAGAAGCGCGGCACCGGGGCCTGGACGGTCATGGCGCCGAGTTCGTCGTCGTCGACCTTGACGAAGACTTCGCGATGCGCCAGCTGCTCGTCGGCGACCAGGTCGGTGATGTCATATACCGCTGCGGCCGCGACCTGTTTGGCGTCGAACACCGCCATGGCTTCATCCAGGGTCTTGGTGGCCACCCAGTCGGCGACCACCTGATCGACTTCGCGGGCGCGGGCCAGCCGGCGCTGCGGGTCGCTGAAGTCGGCGTCGTCCACCAGGTCGGCGCGCCCGATCGCCCGAAACACCCGCAGTGCCAACGCCGGTGAACTGCCCGACATGGCCAGCCAGCGGCCGTCGGCGGTGCGGTAGGTGTTGCGCGGCGCCGAGATGTCCCAGCGGTTGCCGGCTCTGGTCGGCACCAGACCGAGTTGGTCGTAGCCGAGCAGGGTCTGCTCGAGCAGGCGAGCCAGCGGGTCAATGAGGTTGACGTCGATCAGCTGACCCGACGCGCCGTGCATGTCGCGGTGATACAGCGCCATCATCACCGCGTAGGCGGCATTCAGCGACGCGACGCCGTCGGCCAGCATGAACGGCGGCAGCGTGGGTGGGCCGTCGGTTTCACCGGTGATGTTGGCAAAGCCGCTCATCGCCTCACCGAGCGTGCCGAAGCCCGGCCTCTCACTCTTGGGACCGGAGAGCCCGAAGCCGGTGATGTGCAGCATCACGATGCGGTCGTTGACCGCCCGCAACGCCTCGTAGTCCAACCCCCACGCGCGCAGGGTCTGTGGACGGGTGTTGGCGATCACCACATCGGAGTGGGCCACCAGCTTGCGCACCAGATCCTGGCCTTCGGGCAGTCGTAGGTTGCAGGTGATCGAGCGCTTGTTGCGCGACACCGACTTCCACATCAGCCCGACGCCGTCGCGCTGATTGCCCCAGCCGCGGATCGGGTCCCCGGAGCCGGGTTGCTCGACCTTGATGACGTCGGCACCGAACTCGCCGAGATAGGTGGCCACCAGCGGCGCCGCTGCCAAGGTGGCCAGGTCGAGCACCCGGATGCCGGCCAGCATCGCGCCTGTCATGCCGGTACGGCGGCCGCGGCGGGCCGGGGCAGGCCCAGGTGCTCACGCAGGGTGTTGCCTTCGTAGTGGGTGCGGAACAGTCCGCGGCGCTGCAGCTCCGGGACGACCATCCGCACCACATCCTCATAGGAGCCCGGTGAATGCGTTGCGGCCAAGACGAATCCGTCGCAGGCGCCGCCGTGGAACCACTCCTCCATCTGGTCGGCGACTTGGGCTCCGGTGCCGACAAAGCGTGGTCCCTGTAGCAGCGTGGCCCGATGCCCGGCCAGGTCGCGCAGTGTGATGTCACCGCCGATGTGAGTGCGCAGGTTCTGCACCAGGCCGCGGATTCCCGACACCGAGGCGATCAACTCGTCGGTGATCGGGTCGTCGAGGTTGTGCTGGGCGAAGTCGTAGTTCATCAGCTCCGAGAGCAGCGTGAGCGACGCCATGGGGTGCACCAGGTCGTTGAGCAGGGTCTGTTCGCGGTCTTTGGCCTGCTCCTCGGTCTCGCCGAGCACCGCGTAGGCCATCGGGCAGAGCTTCACCGTGGCGGGATCACGCCCGGAGTCACCGATGCGCTTCTTCTGATCGGCGTAGTGACTGCGTGCCACCTCGATGCCCGGGTCCCCGGTGAAGATCAGATCCGCCCAGCGGGAAGCGAAATCGCGGCCCCGCCCTGACGATCCGGCCTGCAGGATCACTGGGCGGCCCTGCGGGGTTCGAGGCACGGTCAACGGGCCGCGCGAGGAGAAGTACTCGCCGATGTGGTTGAGTTCGTGCACCTTGGCCGGGTCGGCGAAGATGCCGGCCCCGCGGTCGGCCACGATCGCGCCGTCTTCCCAGGTGTCCCAGAGCCCGGCGACGACGTCGAGGAACTCATCCGCTCGGTCGTAGCGTTCGTCGTGGCTGAGGTGGCTCGCCAGGCCGTAGTTGTGGGCCTCGCTGTCATTGACCGAGGTGACAACGTTCCAGGCCGCCCGGCCACCCGAGAGGTGGTCGAGGCTGGCGAAGGTGCGGGCCACGTGGAACGGCGGGTAATACGTGGTGGAGTAGGTGGCGCCCAGGCCGATCTTCGAGGTCGCCTGGGCGAGAACGCCGAGCACGACGGACAGATCCAGCTTCACGGGCCGCGCGCCGTAGCGGACCGCTTCGGCGACCGAACCGCCGTAGATGCCGGGCATCGCCAGTCTGTCGTCGAAGAACATCAGATCGAAGCAGCCCTCTTCGAGCTGCCGACCGATCTTGGCGTAGTAGGAGGCGTCGAGGTAGCCGTGCTCGGTGGCGGGGTGGCGCCACGATCCGGCGTACACCGAGGCGTTGCCGGCTTGCATGAAGGCGACCAGCGCCATCCGGTCGGTCCGTGTCGTCATGCCCCATATCTACCATCTGATATATCAGATATCAACTATTGGATTTCAAGGCGTGTACGATCCGTCTGTGGCGGCCAACAATGTCGACATCGGTGGCACCGTGCGCGAGCGCGCGGCCCGCGAACTACGCAATCGCATCCTCACCGGTGAACTGGCGCCCGGAACCCGCCTCGACCTCGACGCCATCACCACCGAGTTCGCCACCAGCCGCACACCGGTGCGCGAGGCCCTGCTGGAGTTGTCCTACGAAGGCCTGGTGGAGGTCGCACCGCGCAGCGGCGTCACCGTGATCGGGATTCGCCCCGAGGATGTGCTGGACAGTTTCACCATCCTGGGCGTGCTGACCGGGCAGGCCGCCGCCTGGGCCGCCGAGCGGATCTCCCCCACCGAAGTCGAGCGCCTGCGGACGCTGGTCGCCGACGTCGAGGCCCTACGCGGCTCGGACGCCATCGGCGACGCCAACTGGGAGTTTCACCAGGAGATTCACCGGGCCGCGCATTCGCCGCAGCTGCTCATCCAGATCCGGCATGCGGCGCGGGTGGTACCGACGAACTTCCTGACGGTGTTTCCCGAGCACGAGCACCATTCACTGGAAGACCACCGCAAGCTGGTCACGGCGCTGGCCACTGGCGACGCGGAGGCATCGCGCGCCATCGCCGAGCAACACGTCCTCGACGCCGGGCGCTCGCTGGCCGATTGGCTGGGCCAAGCCGGCTCGGCCGGCTGACGAAAAGCACGCCTGGTGAGCTAGCGGCGCCGGATGATGGCCCTGAGTCGTGCCAACCGCCCGCCGATCTCGCGTTCCGCACCCCGGCCGGTGGGTTGGTAGTAGTCCACCCCGACCAGCTCATCGGGTGGATATTGTTGCGGCACAACGCCGTCTGGATGGTCGTGGGCGTACCGGTAACCGACCGCATTGCCCAGGGACTGCGCTCCCGCATAGTGCCCGTCGCGCAGGTGCGCCGGAACCGCCCCGGCCTTGCCGGCCCGGATGTCGGCCATGGCCGCGCCCAGCGCGGCGGTCACCGCGTTGGACTTCGGCGCTGTTGCCAGATGCACGGTGGCGTGCGCCAGGGTCAATTGCGCCTCGGGCATGCCGATCAGCGCGACGGTCTGCGCCGCGGCCACCGCGGTCTGCAGCGCGGTCGGATCGCCCATCCCGATGTCTTCGCTGGCCAGAATCATCAGCCGACGGGCGATGAACCGTGGGTCCTCCCCTGCCACCAGCATCCGGGCCAGGTAGTGCAGCGCGGCGTCGACGTCGGAGCCGCGCACCGACTTGATGAACGCACTGATCACGTCGTAGTGCTGATCACCATCGCGGTCGTAGCGCACCGCGGCCTGATCCAGGGATCCCTCGACGATCTCCACGGTCACCCGTCGGCCCGCCTCAGCCGCCACTTCCAGTGCGGTCAAGGCCCGGCGGGCATCGCCGGCGGCCAGCCGAACCAGCAGGTCGACGGCGTCGGGCGCCACCTCGATGCGTCCGCCCAGGCCGCGCTCGTCGTCGATGGCGCGCCGCAGCACCGCCGCGATGTCCTCGGGCTCCAGTGGCCGCAGCTGCAGGATCAGCGACCGGCTCAGCAGCGGGGCGACCACCGAGAACGACGGGTTCTCGGTGGTTGCGGCCACCAACAGCACCACCCGGTTCTCCACCGCGGCCAGCAATGCATCCTGCTGGGTTTTGGAGAACCGGTGCACCTCATCGATGAACAGCACGGTCTGTTCGCCGTACGCGGCCGCGCGTCGGGCGGTGTCGATCACGGCGCGCACTTCCTTGACCCCGGCGCTCAGGGCTGAGAGCGCCTCGAATCGTCGTCCGGTGGCACCGGAGATCAGTGAGGCCAGCGTGGTCTTTCCGGTCCCGGGCGGACCGTAGAGAATGACCGAGGCCGCCCCGGAGCCGTCGACCAGCCGACGCAGCGGGGAGCCCTGCCCCAGCAGGTGATCCTGGCCGACCACCTCGTCGAGGGACGCCGGACGCATCCGCACCGCCAACGGAGTGGAGGTGGCACCGGATCCGTGCGGTTCGGGCGCCGGGGCGCCGCTGAGGTCGAACAGTCCGTCGGACACGACTTCAGGCATACCACGCATAGCTGCTCACCGCTGTCACCTGCCCCATCGGCCACTCGCCGGTTCAGCGGTGCACGATCACCCCGCGGATGTTCTTGCCGTCACGCAGATCCTGGTAGCCCTCGTTGACCTGCTCCAGGGTGTAACGCCGGGTGATCAGCTCGTCGAGCTTGAGCTGACCGGCGTCATAGAGGCGCAGCAGCCGCACGATGTCGTACTGCGGGTTGGCGCCGCCGAACAGCGTGCCCTTGACGGTCTTGCCGAACAACGCCAGCTGCGAACCCGAGACGTGTACGTCCAGGCTCTCCAGCTTCGCCAGCGCGGCGATCACCACGGTGCCGCCCTTGCCGATGGTGTTGAATGCCGCGGTGGTGACGGCTTCGTCCAGGTCGCCGACGGTTATCAGCGCCTGGTCGGCCATCTGTCCCCAGGTCAGCTCGGCAATCTTGGCCATCGCCTCCTCGGCGGTGGGGAAGGCGTGCGTGGCACCCAGCTTCAGGGCGGTTTCGCGTTTGAACTCCACCGGGTCGACGGCCACCACGTACTTGGCGCCGGCGTGCGCGGCGCCCTGCACGGCGTTGATGCCGACGCCGCCGATGCCGTAGACCACCACGGTGTCCCCGGCGCGCACCCCGCCGTCATAGTTGGCCGTCGCCCAGCCGGTGGGGACCCCGCAGCCGACCAGCACCGCGGTCTCCAGCGGCAGCCAGTCGTCGACCTTGACCACCGAGTGCTGCGAGACGGTCGCCCGCTCGGCGAAGGTGCCCAGCATGCAGAAGCCGCCGTAATCGGTTCCGCCCGAGTGGAACCGGAACGTGCCGTCGGGCATGCAGCCCTCCAGGATGGTGGCTCCGATGTCGCACAGGTTCTGCCGTCCGGTCGAGCAGTATCGGCAGGCCCCGCAGCTGGGGATGAAACAGCACACCACGTGATCACCGGGCTTGACTTTGGTAACCCCGGGGCCGACGTCCTCGATGATCCCGGAGCCCTCGTGCCCGCCGACGATCGGGAACCGGGCCGGCCAGTCCCCGTCAGCCAGATGCAGGTCTGAATGGCACAGACCGGCAGCGGTGAACTTGATCAGTACCTCACCCGGACCCGGCCCGTCGAGGTCCAATTCCATGATCTCGAAAGGTTGGTTGGGCGCATGTGCCACGGCGGCAATTGTTTTCATGGGTGTCATCCAACTCGCCCGGGTGGCTCCTCCGGCGCTGTTCAGCCGGATTGCGAACGCGGGACGCAGATTGGGCGAGTAATATGTTTAACATGAGTACGCATAGCCTTCGCGATTTGCGGGCCCAGCTCGGTGCCATCGTGCGCGACGTCGCTACCTCCGGCGAAGAGGCCATCATCACCGATAGCGGAACCGAGATCGCGGTGATCATCTCGATGGCAGACTACGAGCGTCTGCATGAACACGCCGACGTCGCAGACGCGCTACGCGTGCAGAACATGCGCGCGAATGCGTTTAACACCATGTCACTGAGTGAAATGCTCGATGCCCTGGGCGTCAACGCTGCGGCGTTTGTCGCGTCGTGAAAGTCGCCTTTCACCCGGACGTCCTCAAGCAGTTGCAGCGGCTGCCGCGTGATGCGTTCGAGACGGCGCTGCAGACGATTATCGGGCTCACCGCTAGCCCGCGCCCGACCGGGGCGAAAAAGCTGGTCGGTGGCCACAATGACTGGCGGGTACGGTTCGGGCAGTATCGGATCGTCTACCAGATCGACGATGCCGCAGCCATCATCACGATCTTCACCGTCGCCAAACGCAGCGACGCCTACCGCTGATCAACCTCAGGCCGGCGCGGTCACGAAGTCGATCAACTCCTCGACCCGGCCGATCAGCTCCGGCTCCAGGTCGGTCCAGTCCCGCACCCGGCTCCGGATGCGCTGCCAGGCCGCCGCGATATCGGCCTGACCGGCGTGTGGCCAGCCCAGCGCGGCGCAGATCCCGTGCTTCCACTCCACGTTGCGTGGAATCTTGGGCCAGGCTTGCATTCCGAGCCGCTCCGGCTTCACCGCCTGCCAGATGTCGACGTAGGGGTGCCCGACGATCAGGGCGTGTGCACCGCCCGGTCCACGGCGCACCGCCTCGGCGATGCGGGTCTCCTTGGAACCGTCCACCAGGTGGTCGACCAGCACCCCGAGCCGTCGGCCGGGCCCGGGCTGGAATTCGGCGACGATGCCGGCCAGGTCGTCGATGCCGCCCAGGTACTCGACCACCACACCTTCGATGCGCAGGTCTTCCCCCCAGACCTGCTCGACCAGTTCGGCGTCGTGGCGGCCCTCCACGTAGATCCGGCTGGCCAGCGCCACCTTGGCGCGCGCGCCGCGTACCGCCACCGAGCCCGACGCCGTCCGGGCCGGCGCCGCGGGTGCCGTCGGGCGGGGCTCGGTCAAGATCACCGGCTTGCCATCGATCAGGTAGCCGGGGCCAACGGGGAATCCGCGGATGCGGCCGTGCCGGTCCTCCAGATCCATCCGACCGTAGGCGATCCGCACGACGGCCCCGACGTAGCCGCTTTGGGCGTCTTCGACCACCATGCCGCGCTCCACCGGCACCTCGACAGAGCGGACCCTGCGTGCGGTGTGCGGGTTGTCGGCAAGGATGTCGGATCCATAGCGGTCGGCCACCCGAGGCAGCCTAGGCGCGTTCGGGCGTGCTGCGACTGAACCACCCGCGCGATTCCGCCGATTTTTTCCGGCCGCCCTCAGAGCCGGTTCCACCGAACCAGAAGTCACACTGGCATCAGGCATCACTCTAGCAACATTAGCCACTCAAAATTCTCTTAATTTATAAGAGATCTCTCGCAACATACGTAACAATAACAACTTAGTTAACTAAAACAACTTTAGTTAACTTTTACCCCAATTAATAACAACCGAAACATTTGCATCTTTAAGTAACCGAAATGTGCAATTTCATCATTTATCGCGTTATGCTCTGAAACCTCACTGATACACACCTATCACGGAGGTTGTGATATGCACCGGAACACGGCACGGCGTGTCGTGAAGTTCGGGCGGCGGCGGCTCAATTGGGCGACGTCCGGGCTGGTCACCGGGGGGATCGTGGGCACGCTGATAAGTTCGGCGGGAGTGGCCCATGCGGACAACATGGCGATGGGCTGGGATGCCGTCGCACAATGCGAATCGGGCGGTAACTGGGCCGCCGACACCGGCAATGGTTTCTATGGCGGTCTGCAGTTCAAACCGTCGACGTGGCGCGCATTCGGCGGCGTGGGTTCGCCGGCGAAAGCATCCCGCGAGGAACAGATCGCGGTGGCCAATAGAGTCCTCGACGAACAGGGCCCGTACGCCTGGCCGAAATGCGGACCGGGACGGGTATTCCCGTCGTCGGTGAAAGGCTGGGTGCCGCCGGCGATGCGCCAGCTGCTCAAACCGTTCTGGTGAGCCCGGCTACTGCGGCTTCGGAGACAGCACCGCCTGGGTCTGCGTGACTCGGGCGACCAGCTTGCCGTTGTCGTCACTCAGGTCGGTCTGCACGACGATCGTCGTGCGACCGACATGCAGCGGAATGCTGGTCGCCGTCACAACGCCCGCCCGCACCGCTCGAAAGAAGTTGGTCTTGGACTCGATGGTCGAGGTGCTGGTGCCCTGAGGCAGATTGACCACCGCGCACACCGCTCCGGCAGTGTCGGCGAACGCCATCAGCGCTCCCCCGTGCAGCATCCCACCGGTGGTGCAGCGCTCCGGAGCCCACGGCATGGTCGCACGCACCTCTTGGGGTGACAGTTCAGCGATCTCGATCTGCAACTCCGCCGCGAACGGCATATTGGCGACGACCAATCGGGCGAACTCAGCCGAATCCATGCCTGCAGCCTTGCCGACCCTGGCGCTGCTGTCTAGCGTCCGCTCTCAGCGTGGTTGAGGCACCGCGTCAATCCCGGCCTCCTTGCGCTGAGCCGCCGTGATGGGCGCCGGCGCGTCGGTCAGCGGGTCAATGCCGCCGCCGGACTTCGGGAACGCAATGACCTCGCGGATCGACTCCACGCCGGCCAGCAGTGCCACCACCCGGTCCCAGCCGAACGCCAGCCCGCCGTGCGGCGGTGCGCCGAAACTGAAGGCGTCCAAGAGGAATCCGAACTTCTCGTTCGCCGACTCCTCGTCGATCCCCATAACCTTGAAGACCTGCTCCTGGATATCGCGGCGGTGAATACGAATCGAGCCGCCGCCGATCTCGTTGCCGTTGCACACCACGTCATAGGCGTCCGCGAGCACCGAACCGGGGTCGGTCTCCACGCTGCCGGCATGCTCCGGCTTCGGCGAGGTGAAGGCGTGGTGCACCGCGGTCCAGGCCCCCGAGCCGACCGCCACATCACCGGCGGCAGTGGCGTCGTCCGCCGGCTCGAACAGGGGCGGGTCGACCACCCAGGTGAACGCCCAGGCCTCCGGGTCGATCAGGTCCAGGCGCCGGGCGATCTCACCACGAGCCGCCCCCAACAGTGCGCGAGACGGCTTGGCCGGTCCGGCCGCAAAGAAGATGCAGTCCCCCGGCGCCGCGCCCACGTGCCCGGCCAGCCCGGCGCGCTCAGCATCAGTCAGGTTCTTGGCCACCGGTCCGGACAGCTCTCCGTCCTCGCCGACCAGGACGTACGCCAAGCCCTTGGCTCCGCGCTGCTTGGCCCACTCCTGCCAGCCGTCGAGCGTGCGCCGTGGCTGCGAGGCGCCCCCCGGCATGACCACCGCACCCACGTAGGGGGCCTGGAATACCCGGAAGGTGGTCTCGGAGAAGAACTCGGTGCACTCCACCAACTCCAGAGCGAATCGCAGGTCGGGCTTGTCGGAGCCGAACCGTCGCATCGCGTCCGCGTAAGTCATCCGGGGCAGCGGCAACGGCAGGTCGTAGCCGATCAGGGCCCAAAGCGCCTTGAGGACCTGCTCGGCGATGCCGATCACGTCCTCGGCGTCGACAAAGCTCATCTCCAAGTCCAGCTGGGTGAACTCAGGCTGACGGTCCGCGCGGAAGTCCTCGTCGCGGTAGCAGCGGGCGATCTGGTAGTAACGCTCCATCCCGGCCACCATCAGCAGCTGCTTGAACAGTTGCGGGCTCTGTGGCAGCGCGTAGAACGAACCGGGCTGCAGGCGCGCCGGAACCAGGAAGTCGCGTGCGCCCTCCGGGGTTGAGCGGGTCAGGGTGGGGGTTTCGATCTCGATGAAGTCTTGTGCAGCCAGCACCGAACGGGCTGCGGCGTTAGCCGCCGAACGCAGCCGCAGCGCAGCTCCCGGGCCGCCCTCGCGCCGCAGGTCCAGGTAGCGATGCTTCAGCCGGGCCTCTTCGCCGGCGGATTCATCGAGCTGGAACGGCAGCGGCGCAGCCTCGTTGAGCACCCGCAGTTCTGTCGCATTGATCTCGATGGCGCCGGTGGGCAGGTCGGGGTTCTCGTTGCCTTCGGGACGGACCTCGACGACACCGGTGACCGTCACACAGAACTCGGCGCGCAGCCGGTGCGCCTGCTCCAGCACAGCGGCGTCACGGAACACGACCTGCGCCACCCCGGAAGCGTCGCGCAGGTCGATGAAGATGACACCGCCGTGGTCACGTCGCCGCGCCACCCAACCGGCAAGCGTGACGCTGAGCCCGGCGTCGGTGGCCCGCAGTGAGCCGGCGTCGTGGCTGCGCAGCACGAATACCCCCTTGGTGACAGGTTAGTTCGGTAACGGTTTGACGGTCGCCAAGTCTAGAGCCCTCTTGTGGCACTGCCCCGCGCCGGTCGGTGCTTTAAGCTGGCTCACTGTGACTAACGGCACCGATGACCTCGACTTTGACTATGACGACGAGGACTACGACGAAGCCGCTGCCCCTAAACAGAACAAGAGCCTGAAATGGGGGTTGGCCGCCGTAGTCGTGCTGGCCGTGGTGGCGCTGGTGTTGGTCGCGGTGGTGTTGCTGGGCGGCGACCCGGGCAAGAGTTCGCTGGACGGCTCGGCCTCCAGCCGCAGCTCTGCGGCGTCGGGTATTGCCAGCGCAGACGACACCGGTCCGGTCTCGATCATCATCAATGACCCCAGCTGTACCGCGTGGATTTCGATCAGCAGCAACCTGTCCAGCACCCTGTCGATGCTTGGACAGGGCAAATGGAATGAGCGCGACCAGTCCATTCCGGCGTCGGCGTGGAACGACGAGCAGAAGAAGCAGTACCTGGCCGCCGGGCAGGTGGTGCGCAACGCTGCCGCCCAGACGGTCGGTCTGGTGAAGCTGACCCCGCACCGGGTGATGCGCGAACTCTACGAGCAGTTCATCGCTTACGCGCGCACCTTCGTCGAGCACATTCCCACCTACACCGAGCGGGACGCGGCGCTGGCCGGCACCGCGCACAGTGCAGCCTCGGCGCTGGCCGCGATCTGCGCCGCCGCCAACAACGGCTCAGCGGCCGCCCGCGGCCCCCTGGTCGAGACGCAGGCCGCTCCCACCAAGACGGCGTCGCCGGGCAACCCGGCCAACCCGCAGCGCTATCTGACCGGTTCCAATCCGGTGTGCGCGGACTGGAAGGCCACGCTGGACAAGTTCGGCGTTGACGCCGTCGAATGGCATGGCATCGATCCCAGCATCCCGGGAACGTATTGGAACCCGCAGCAGAAGGCGGTCAACCTGGCGGTAGGTCCCATCATGATCAGCCTGGCCAACAAGATGCAGCAGCTGGGCCGCCGCAGTAACAACCCCACCCTGCAGGACTTCGCGGAGCTGTCCGCCCAGTACCGCCGGGCGTTCGTGTTGGCGCTGCCGACCTACGACCCCACCGACAACTACCTGGCAAATGCCGCGACGTTCCTGTCCACCACGGTGCTGGGTGCATGCTCGTCGGCGGCAACCACGGGCTGACCAGAACGCACCAGAGACGCGCTGACGTGGCCGGGGCTGGTTAGCCCCGGCCACGTCAGCTTTGCCCAGGCCGTCCTTTTCTCTCGGAACGCAAGAAGCGGCTTCAGAACGCAAGAAACCGGCGCAGCCCGCAGGCTGCGCCGGTTTCTTGTTCGCGATTGGCCCTAGGGTCAGGCCCAGCTGGAGCCGACGGAGGCGTCGGTGTTGGCCATGTTGTTGCCGGCCGACTGCACCTTCTGACCGTGGCTGTTGGCCTGCTCGTAGATCACCGCGAAGTTGCGGCCCAACTGCGCCACAAACTCCTGGCACGCCACCGAACCCGCGCCACCCCAGAAATCACCGGCAGCCAGCACATCGTGCACGATCGCCTGGTGCTCAGCCTCCAACGACGCCGCCTGAGCACGAATCAACGCACCGTGGGCATCCACATCACCGAACTGG
>NZ_UWOA01000081.1:0-11222 GCF_900604305.1 Mycobacterium sp. P7213 | reverse complement strand
TGCCGGTAGTGCGGTTGGGGCGTTTTTGGCGTTTGGGTTGTCGCCGTTGTCTTCGGCGCCTGTTGCGCATGCGGATGAGCTGGATTGGGTTGTTGATCTGGTTGGTTCGGATTTGGCTGGGGCTCTTGGTGATTTGAGTCAGGCGTCGTCGTGGGAGACGTTGTTTGATCAGGCTTCGTGGGAGCCGTTGCTGTCGAATGTGGGTTTGTCGTTTGATGCGTCGTTGGCGGGTGTGCCGGGTTCGGCTGCTGCTGATGATTGGTTTGGGTCGTTGTTCTATGACCCGTGGCATGACTTGGGTCAGGCGTGGATCAATAGTTCGTTTGGGTCTGCGGTTAATGACTTCATCAATATTTTTGGGTTCGGTCAGATTCTGATCGGTAATGGTGCTGACGGTATTGATGGTGGGACGCTGGCGCAGGCTGCTGGTGGTGCTGGTGGTTTGTGGTTCGGTGATGGTGGTGCTGGTGGTACGGCTGCTGATGGCACTGGTGGTGTTGGTGGTTCGGCGGGCATGTTCGGCGATGGTGGCGCCGGTGGTGCGGGTGTTGATGGTGGTGACGGTGGCGCCGGTGGTAACGGTGGCTGGTGGATGGGTATCGGCGGTGATGGTGGTGCTGCGGGTGCTGGTATCGCTGGTGGTGCCGGTGGTGTTGGTGGTGCCGGTGGTGATGGTCTTGGGTTGGCGTTCGGTTCGGGCGGTAATGGTGGTCTTGGTGGCGATGGTGCGGTGGGTGCTGCTGGGGCGGCGGTTGGTGCTGGGCTGAATGGTCTTGCCGGTGCKAATGGTGGTGCTGGTGGTAATGGTGGTGCCGGTGGTAAGGGTTCGTGGCTGATCGGTTCCGGTGGTAAGGGTGGTGCCGGTGGTGCTGGTGCCGATGGTGGTAACGGTGGCGATGGCGGCGACGGCATCGACGCCACCGTCGCCGGCGGTGCCGGTGGCGCTGCGGGTAATGGCGGTAACGGTGGTGCCGGTGGTGCCGCCGGTCTCGGTGGTGCCGGTGGCTCTGGTGGTCTGCTCGGTTCCGCCGGTGCTGCTGGTGCCGGTAGCACCGGCGGTAACGGTGGTAACGCCGGTCTCGGAGGCAACGGCGGCGACGGCGCCGACGGCGACTCGAAGTATGTCGATGGCGGTGCCGGTGGTCGCGGTGGTGACGCCGGTGTGGCCGGTGCCGGTGGTGCCGGTTCGACCCCGGGTACCGCAGGTAATGCGGGTGCGGCGGCGACCGGTGGTGGTAACGGTGGTCGTGGTGGTGACGGTGCCGACGCCACCATCGCAGGCACAGCCGGTGGTGCTGGTGGCCGTGGTGGTGATGGTGGTTCGCTGGGCAACGGTGGCGCCGGTGGCGTCGGTGGTGACGGTGCGGTCGGTCTGGCCGGGCACACCGATGTCAACGGCAATGGCACCACGGGTCTGGCCGGTGGCGCCGGTGGTGTCGGTGGCGCTGGTGGTGCCGGTGGTTCGCAGGCCGGCAACGGTGGTGCCGGTGGTGCGGGTGGCCGCGGTGGCACCGGTGGTATCGGTGGTGCCGGTGCCGACGGTCTCGCGGGCGTGGACGCGGCCGCCGGTAGCGGTGACAACGGTGGCGACGGTGGTGACGCGACCAGCACGGCCGGCAACGGCGGCGTGGGTGGTGTCGGTGGCGCTGGTGGTGCTGGCGGTACTTCGGCGCACGGCACCGCGGGTGCGCACGGTGTCGGTGGTATCGGTGGCGACGGTGGCGCCGGTGGTCAGGCCGGCAATGGTGGTGCCGGTGGTGCCGGTGCCGGTGGCGGTAACGCCGCAGCGGCGGGTTCCGGCGGTAACGGTGGTAGTGCGGCCGGCTCCACTGCGGGCCAGGGCGGTACCGGTGGTAAGGGCGGCTCCAGCGGCGGGTCCGCTTACGCCGCGACCGGTGCGACGGGTGTTGACGGTGTCGAGGGCAATGGTGGTGCCGGTGGTGTCGGTGGCGCAGGCGAGCTCCTGGGCGACGGCACCGCGCAGGCCGGTGGCCAGGGCGGTAACGGTGGCGACGCCGGTACCGATGGCGACGGTGGCGCGGGCGGCGCCGGTGGCCGGGGTGCGACCGGTGAGCACGGTGTCACCGACGGCAACGGCAACGGCACCGCGGGTGCAACGGGTGGTGCCGGCGGTGCGGGCGGCATCGGTGGTGCCGGCGGCACCAACTCCGGCACGGGCGGCGTGGGCGGCGCGGGCGGAACCGGCGGCACCGGTGGTAACGGTGGCGCGGCCGACGACGCGACGGCAGCCGGCAACACCGGCGGCACCGGTGGTAACGCCGGTGCCGGCGGCATCGGTGGCGATGGTGGTGCGGGTGGTGTCTCCGCGATCGGCGCCGGTGGTGCCGGCGGAGCCGCGGGTAACGGTGGCGCGGCCGGCCAGGCCGCGGATGGTGGCGCGGGCCTCGGCGGTGGTGGCTTCGACGCAGCCGGCGCCGGTGGCCAAGGTGGCGATGGCGCGGTCGGCGGCGCGGCCGGTGCGGCGGGTGCCGGGACCGACGGCGGCGCCGCCGGTAGCGCGGGCAGTGTCGGTGCGGGAAGCAACGGTGGCGCCGGTGGCGCCGGTGGCAAGGGTGTCGGTCTGGCCAGCGATGGCGTAACCGGACAGGCCGGTGGCGTCGGTGGTCAGGGCGGCAACGCCGCCATCGATGGCAACGGCGGCGCGGGCGGCGCCGGCGGCGCGGGTGCCAATGGCACGCAAGGCACGACGGACAACAGCGGCAGCGGTACCGCGGGTGGCAACGCCGGCGCCGGCGGCCAGGGTGGCGCCGGCGGTGCGGCCGGATCCAACTCCGGTACCGGTGGCGCCGGTGGCGCCGGTGGTCAGGGTGGTGTCGGCGGTAACGGCGGTGCCGCCGATGACGCGACGGTGGCCGGTGCTGCCGGAGGTGACGGCGGTAGTGCCGGCGCCGGTGGTGCGGGCGGCAAGGGTGGTGCTGGTGGCTCCTCGGCCAACGGCACCGGTGGCGCGGGCGGTGACGCCGGTAACGGTGGCGCGGCCGGATTGGCGGCTTCCGGTGGCAAGGGACTTGGCGGCGGCGGCGCCGACAACGCCGGTGCCGGCGGTTCCGGTGGCAACGGCGCAGACGGTGGCGCGGCCGGCAGCGGTGGCGCCGGTGGCAGCGGTGTCACTGGCGGTGCCTCTGGCGATGCGGGCCTGGACGGCCTGAGCAGTGATGGCGCGGCCGGTGGTAACGGCGGCGCCGGCAGTGGACTGGCCAGCGACGGCCAGACCGGTCAGGCCGGTGGAGCTGGTGGAGCCGGCGGTGACGCGGCCACGAACGGCAACGGTGGTGCCGGTGGCGCCGGCGGTGCGGGAGCCGATGGGGCGAACGGCACGACCGACGGCAACGGTGACGGCACCACGGGTGGCGTTGGCGGTGCCGGTGGCGCTGGCGGTGCCGGCGGTGCGGCGGGCAGCAACTCGGGCACCGGTGGTGCTGGTGGCGCCGGTGGTTCCGGTGCTTCCGGCGGTGACGGCGGCGCGGCCAACGACGCGACGGTGGCCGGCGCGGCCGGTGGCAACGGCGGTAGTGCCGGTGCCGGTGGTGCGGGCGGCGCCGGTGGTGCGGGTGGCACCTCGGCCAATGGCACCGGTGGTATCGGCGGCGACGCCGGCAATGGTGGTGCGGCAGGCACCGCTGCGGCCGGCGGCAAGGGACTTGGTGGCGGCGGCGCCGACAACGCCGGTGCTGGCGGTGCCGGTGGTAATGGCGCCGACGGCGGTGCGGCGGGCAACTTCGGTGCCGGCGGAACCGGTGCGCAGGCGGGTGCCGATGGCGCCGCGGGCGACGCCGGTGAGAGCAGCGACGGTGCGGCCGGTGGTAACGGTGGCGACGCCAGCGGCTTGGCCAGCGACGGGCTGACCGGCCAGGCCGGCGGTCAGGGTGGCGCCGGCGGTAACGCGGCCACGAACGGCAACGGTGGTGCCGGCGGCGCCGGCGGTAAGGGCTTCGCTGGCGCTGACGGGTTCACCGACGGCGGAGGCAACGGCACGACCGGTGGCGTCGGTGGCGCCGGTGGCGCAGGGGGCGTCGGCGGCGCGGCGGGTAGCAACTCGGGCAACGGCGGTGCTGGTGGTGCCGGTGGCACCGGTGCATCCGGGGGTAAGGGCGGCGCGGCAGCCGACGCGACGGTGGCCGGTGCGGCCGGTGGCAACGGCGGTAGCGCCGGCGCCGGTGGTGCGGGTGGCGCCGGTGGTGCGGGTGGCACCTCGGCCAACGGCACCGGTGGTACCGGCGGCGACGCCGGCGACGGTGGTGCGGCAGGCACCGCTGCGGCCGGCGGCAAGGGACTTGGTGGCGGCGGCGCCGACAACGCCGGTAACGGTGGCGCCGGTGGTAACGGCGCCGACGGCGGTGCGGCCGGCAGCGTAGGTGCCGGCGGAACCGGTGCGCAGGTGGGCGCCGACGGTGGCGCCGGCGAGGCCGGTCTGAGCAGCGATGGTGCGGCCGGTGGTAACGGTGGCGACGGCAGTGGTCTGGCCAGCGATGGGCTGACCGGTCAGGGCGGTGGCCACGGCGGCGCCGGTGGTAATGCCGCAGCGGTCGGAAACGGTGGCACCGGTGGTACCGGTGGCGTCGGCGCGACGGTCGCTGGCATCACCGACCCCAACGGCAACGGCACCGCAGGCTTCCTCGGTGGCGTCGGCGGTAACGGTGGCACCGGTGGTTCCGGCGGCACCACGTCCGGCAATGGTGGCACCGGCGGTAACGCCGGCAACGGCGGCAACGGTGGCGCCGGCGGCGCTGGTGCGGACGCGACGGTCGCCGACACCGCGGGTGGCTACGGCGGTAACGCCGGAGCCGGCGGCCAGGGCGGCACCGGTGGTACCGGTGGTGTGGCGAACAATGGCACCGGTGGTGCCGGCGGTAACGCCGGTAACGGCGGTAACGCCGGTATCGCCGGCAAGGGTGGCACCGGCCTCGGTGGTGGCGGTGCCGCCAACGCGGGCGCCGGTGGAGCCGGCGGCGCCGGTGCCGATGGCGGCAGCGCAGGAGGCCAAGGCGTCGGCGGTACCGGCACTGCGACCGGAGCCCAGGGTGGCGCCGGCAACAGCGGCCAGGGCAGCGACGGCGGCGCCGGTGGCCAGGGTGGGGCTGGTACCGGCCTGATCGGCGGAACCAACACCGGTCAGGGCGGTGGTGCCGGTGGTGCCGGTGGTGACGGCTCGTCGGTGCGCAATGGTGGTGCCGGCGGTAACGGCGGCGCCGGTGCGACGGTCGACGGCATTACCGACCTCAACGGCAACGGCACCGATGGCGCCGACGGCGGTGCCGGTGGCGTCGGTGGCGTCGGTGGTGCCGGCGGCTCCGTCTCCGGCAATGGTGGTGCCGGCGGTAGCGGCGGCGCAGCAGGCCACGGCGGCAACGGCGGCAACGGTTCGGACGGAACTGCCGGTATCAACGCCGGTGCGGGCACCGGCGGTAACGGAACCAACGGTGGCGACGCCGGCGACGGCGGCAAGGGCGGCAACGGCGGCCAAGGCGGCAACGGCGGTGCGGGCGGCAGCGCGACCAACGGTGCCACTGGTGCGGCCGGTGCCGGCGGTGCCGGCGGTAACGCCGGTGACGCGGGCAACGCCGGTAATGGCGGCCAGGGCGGCCACGGCGCCGGCGGAGGCGCCGGGGTCAAGGCCGGCAATGGTGGTGCCGGTGGTCAGGGCGGTGTTCGTGGCGAGGCCGGCGCGACCGCAGGTGAAGGCGGTTGGAACGGTGACAACACCGAACAGGCTGCCGACGGCGCAGCGGGCGCCGCGGCCACCGGAGGTAACGGTGGCGCGGGCGGCAACGGTGGCGCCGGCGTGGTGCACGCCGATGCATCGCCGCAGGCCGGTGGTGATGGTGGCCGCGGTGGCGCGGCAGGACCGGTCGGCGTCGGCGGTGCCGGCGGTAACGGTGGCATCGGTTCGGCTGGCACCGCAGGTGTCGACGGGGTCGTCGATGGCGCCGGCAACGGCGGCAGCGGAACCAACGGCGGTCTCGGCGGTGCCGGTGGTGCGGGCGGCGACGGCGGCGAAGGCGGGAGCATCTCCGGTGACGCCGGTGCCGGTGGCGCCGGTGGCGCGGGTGGTGCGGGCGGTCGCGGTGGTTCCGGCGCCAACGGTGCCAATGCCGCATCGGTGGCATTCGGTAGCGGGCTTTCCGGCGGCAACGGCGGCTACGGTGGCGACGGCGGCTCGGGCGGCCTTGGCGGCAACGGTGGCGCCGGTGGTGTCGGCGGCACGGCAACGCTCGGCAACAACGGTGCGGCCGGTGCCGGTGGCGTCGGCGGCCAGGGTGGCGCCGCGGGCAACGCCGGCAACGGCGGTACCGGTGCCAACGGTGCCGGAGGCGGCTCGAATGCGATTGCCGGACACGGCGGCAACGGCGGTGACGGCGGTGACCGTGGCGCGATCGGCCTCGGTGGTAAGGGCGGCCTGAGCGGCGACGGCAACCAGGCCGTCAACGGCGGCAACGGCGGTGCGGCCACCGGCGGTAACGGCGGCGCCGGTGGGCGCGGCGGTAACGGTGCGACCCTGGCCAACGGCAACCCGCAGAGCGGTGGCGCAGGCGGACTCGGCGGTGACGCCGGAACCTACGGCAACGGTGGCGCCGGTGGTGCCGGTGGCTCCGGCAGCGTCGGTGGCAACGGTGCGAGCGGCACGTCCAGTTCGGTCAATGGCATCAGCGGCCAGTCCGGTGGCGCAGGCGGCGACGGTGGCGCGGGCGGCAAGGGCGGCTCGATCGCGGGCAACGGCGGTGCCGGTGGCGGCGCCGGCGCTGCGGGCAACGGTGGCAACGGTGGCAACGGCTTCCAGGGCAAGGCGGGTCTCGACGCGGTCGCCGGCACCGGTGGGGCCGGCAGCAACGGCGGCAACGGCGGCAACGGCGGCAGCGGCGGTAACGGCGGAAACGGCGGTAACGGCGGTGCGGGTGGTACCGCGACCAACGGCACCGCCGGCCTCAATGGTCTGGGCACGGTCGGCGGTAACGCCGGTAACGCCGGAACCGGCGCGGATGGCGGTCGCGGTGGCAACGGGGCCGGCGGCGGCGTGAACAGCCTTGCCGGATCCGGTGGTAACGGCGGTGCCGGCGGCAACGTTGGCACGGCCGGTATCGGTGGCACTGGTGGCTTCAACGGTGATGGTGTAACCCAGCGGGCCGACGGCACCGACGGCTTGGCCGGAGCACACGGCGGCAACGGCGGCAACGGCGGAAACGGCGGTAACGCCCAAGGCACCACTCAGGCCGGCGGTAAGGCCGGTAACGGCGGCGACGGCGGCAACATCGGTAACGGCGGTAACGGCGGTAACGGCGGTTCCGGTACCACCGGCGCGGCCGGGGTCACCGGTGGCGACGGCAACGGAACCGACGGCACGTCTGGCACAGCCGGTGCTGTCGGCGGTAATGGCGGTAACGGCGGCTCCATCTCCGGTAACGGCGGTAACGGCGGTAACGGCGGTAACGGCGGCAGCGGCGGTAACGGCGGTAACGGCGCCGCGGGCACGGGCGGCTCGGCCGGCGGCAGCGGCGGCGATGGCGGCAACGCCGCGTCGGGCGCGGCCGGCGGAAAGGGCGGCAGCGCCGTCAACGGCACCGCGGGTAACGGCGGTAACGGCGGAAACGCCGGCAACGCGGGTAACGGCGGCACCGGCGGCAACGGCTCGGGCAGCGGCAACAACGCCCAGGCTGGCAACGGCGGCAACGGCGGCGACGGTGGCGATCGCGCGGCAGCAGGCCTGGGCGGTGCCGGCGGTACCGGTACGGGTGGCCCGGGTAAGTCCGGCACCGACGGTGCACTCGGAATCGGCGGCAACGGCGGCAACGCCGGCCACGGCGGCACCGGCCAGGTGCTCGCTGATGGCTCGTCCCAGGCCGGCGGTAACGGCGGCGTCGGTGGCGCGGCCGGCACGATCGGCAACGGCGGTGCCGGTGGTAACGGCGGCGCCGGCGCTCTGGGTGCGAACGGAATCATCGACGGCAACGGCAACGGCACCAACGGTCGCGACGGAGGTATGGGCGGTAGCGGCGGCGTAGGTGGCGCCGGCGGCAGCATCTCCGGCAACGGTGGCGCCGGCGGACGCGGCGGTATCGGTGGTACCGGCGGCATCGGTGGCGTTGCTCAGGGAACCGACGGCCAGAACGCAGTCGCAGGCAGCGGCGGCGACGGCGGCAATGGTGGCAACGCCGGCGTCAGCGGTAACGGCGGCGCGGGTGGCCACGGTGGTGCGGGTGCTCTCGGTGGCACGGCCACCAACGGAACCCAGGGCAGCACCGGTGCCGGCGGCGTCGGTGGCAACGGCGGCGCGGGCGGCGCCGCTGGGCGCGGCGGCAACGGCGGCAATGGTGCCGGCGGCGGTGCCGACCACACCGCCGGTAACGGTGGCGATGGCGGCGCCGGCGGCTACGCCGGCTACGGCGGTGCGGCCGGACACGGTGGCATCGGCGGCGACAACACCATCGCGGCCAACGGCAAGGCGGGCGCGGACGGCAACACCAGCACCGGCAACGGTGGTAACGGTGGCGCCGGGGGCGCTGGTGTGATGCTCGGCGACGGCGTCGCTCAGGCCGGCGGCAGCGGCGGTGACGGTGGTGCCGGTGGCGCAGTCGGTAACGGCGGTAACGGTGGCGCCGGTGGCGCTGGCGCGACCGGTAGCAACGGCATCACCGAGGCGTCCGGTGACGGCACCAACGGTGTGGCCGGTGGTAACGGTGGCCACGGCGGTAGCGGTGGCGCGGGCGGCAGCCAGGCCGGTAACGGTGGCGCGGGTGGCGTTGGTGGCGCGGCCGGTTCGGGTGGCCACGGCGGTGACGCTGCCGACGGGACCGCCGGCATCGACGCGGCGGCCGGCAGCGGCGGCAACGGCACCGACGGCGGCGATGCCACGGGCACGGCCGGCAACGGTGCGGCCGGCGGTATCGGCGGCAACGGCGGTGCTGGCGGCAGCTCTGCACACGGCACCGCAGGCGCCGACGGCGTCGGTGGCAAGGGCGGCAACGGTGGTAACGCCGGTAGCGCCGGTGACGGTGGTCGCGGCGGCAATGGTGCCGGTGGCGGCGCCAACGCGGTGGCCGGCTACGGCGGTAACGGCGGTGACAGCTCCAGCACCGCGGGAACCTCAGGTGCAGCCGGGGCCGGCGGTTGGAACGCCGATCACACCGCGCAGGCGGCCGGCGGAAAGGCCGGCGCCGCGGGTAGCACCGGCAACGGCGGCGCCGGCGGTAACGGCGGTACCGGCACCAATGCCGTGCTGGGCGGCGCGGCCGCCCAGCAGGGTGGCGCGGGTGGTATCGGCGGTGACGCGGCCCTCAACGGCAACGGTGGTGCCGGTGGTAACGGTGGCGCGGGCGGGACCGGGGCCAACGGCACCACCGGAACAACCGGAACCACGGGTGGCTCCAAGGCACCTGGCGGAACGGGCGGCGTCGGTGGAGACGGCACGGCCGCGGCGGCCGGCGGAGCCGGTGGTGCGGGCGGTGCCAGCGGCACCGAGTCCGGCAACGGCGGTGTCGGTGGCAAGGGTGGCGCCGGCGGTACGGGCGGTAACGGTGGTACCGGCGGTACCGGCGGAACGGGCGGCGCTGGCTCCAAGGGCAACACCGCCGGGGCTGGCGGACTCGGCGGGAATGGCGGTAACGGCGGCACCGGCGGGGCTTCCGGCCAGGGCGGTACCGGCGGCGCCGTCCGCAACGGCAGCGGTGTGGCTGGTACCGACGGCGCCAACGGCGCGGACGGTAAGGGCGGTAACGGCGGTAACGGCGGTAAGGGCGGCATCGGCGGCAACGGCAGCACCGGCAAGAACGGCTGGACCGCTGGTGCCGGCGGTAAGGGCGGCACCGGTGGTACGGGTGGCCTGAGCGGTTCCGGTCAGGCCGGCCTCACCGGTGGTGCTGGGGTTGCGGGTGGTGCGGCCAGCGGTACCGACAACGCCACACCCGGCCAAGGCGGTGCCGGCGGTACCGGAGGCAAGGGCGGCGGATCGTGATGATCCGCCGCCCCTGGCGACCGGCGCTAGGCGTCTTCGCGGTAGGCCGGAATGTCCTCGGGCGTTCTCGGCCAGGCGAACAATGCGACGCGCTGGTTCCATTTCGCCACGTAGTGCTCGCCAAGGAACGCCCCACCGCGGCGCTCCCAGAATCGGCGCCCGTACGAGCTTTCGCCGGCGAAGGTGTCGCCCAGGACTCGTCGGCACTGCGGTTCAATCTCGAACACGCTTTCCACGAATCCGCGGAACATGATGGCCCCGTGCCCGTGCTCGACCATGTCAAGTTCGGCGATGGCTGCGTGCAATCCGATGTCGTAGGGGTCGGCGTCGTAGATGGTCGCGATGTCGTCTTGGGCGGCCCGGAACAGCTCCATGTAGCCCATCGGCCGGCCGTCGATGCTGAACACGTACGGCCGCGAGTAGTTGCCCTCGAATTGGACGCCCAAGTGTTGACGCCACTGATCGGCCGGGTAGTCGTAGTGCCAGGTCTCGACCAGGTGCGGCCGGTTCATCCACTCGGAAATCATCTCGGCGTCACCGACCGGGTCTGCAAACCGGACGCTGTACGGAGCGGGAAATACCGGCAACGGCGGGGCCGGAACCGCACGGACGTCGTCGGACACATTAGCCAATTGCCGTGCCATCAGCGAGCTCATAGCGCACCGGAACCCGTTGCCGCTGCGACTATTTCGGAAAGCATTACAAGTTCCTCCTGGAAGTCCTTTGACGGCAACGCCGTCGCCAATGGGTTCGCCCATGATGCCACGTTGACCGTGAGGCAGCAGGGTCGAAATGCCGATCGCTACCGCCAGAGCGGGCAGCTGAATTTTCCCCAGCGGTGCTGAGACATCAGCACCATAAAAACACTCAAAAACTTGATCCGACAAGACATCACCGACATGGGTTCGCAGCAGAATAGGGAGTCCCGCATGACTGGTAAGCAGCACCGCGCAGAGCGTCGTGGCATCACTGGCGCCGTTCGCCGCCGGAGCGGCCGAGTGGCAGCTGCCGGTAGTGCGGTTGGGGCGTTTTTGGCGTTTGGGTTGTCGCCGTTGTCTTCGGCGCCTGTTGCGCATGCGGATGAGCTGGATTGGGTTGTTGATCTGGTTGGTTCGGATTTGGCTGGGGCTCTTGGTGATTTGAGTCAGGCGTCGTCGTGGGAGACGTTGTTTGATCAGGCTTCGTGGGAGCCGTTGCTGTCGAATGTGGGTTTGTCGTTTGATGCGTCGTTGGCGGGTGTGCCGGGTTCGGCTGC
>NZ_UWOA01000107.1:0-1016 GCF_900604305.1 Mycobacterium sp. P7213 | reverse complement strand
CCGCAACGGCAGCTTCGAGCCGGTGATCGTGCCTAAACGCAAACGCCGCCTTGGTGGCGTCGAGGACATGATCTTGTCGCTGTACGCCCGGGGCATGTCCACCCGCGACATCACCGAGCATCTGGCTGAGGTCTACGGCGCCAGCGTCTCGGCGGCCACGATTTCGCGGGTCACCGACGTGGTCGTCGATGAGATCGCGGCCTGGCAGGCCCGCCCGGTCGATCCGGTCTATCCGATCCTGTATATCGATGCGATCCGCATCAAGATCCGTGACGGCGGCGTGGTCGCCAACAAGGCCGCCCACGTGGTGATCGGCGTCGACGTCGACGGGATCAAGCAGGTCCTGGGGATCTGGATCCAGCAGAGCGAAGGCGCCAAATTCTGGCACGGGGTGCTCACCGAGCTGCGCAACCGCGGGTGCCGCGATGTGCTGTTCGTCTGCTGCGACGGCCTGACAGGGCTGCCCGAATCGATCACCGCGGTCTGGCCCCAAGCCATCGTGCAAACCTGCGTGGTGCATCTGCTGCGGGCATCGATGCGCTACGCCTCCTACACCGACCGCCGCAAGATGGCTGCCGCGATGCGACCGATCTACACCGCTGTCACCGAAGACGCCGCCAAGCTGGCCCTGGAGGACTTCCGCGCCCAGTGGGGCACCAAATCCCCCGGAGCACTCGCGGTCTGGGACCGTGCCTGGGCCGAGTTCACCCCGTTCCTGGCGTTCCCGGTCGAGATCCGCAAGATCATCTACACCACCAACGCCATCGAATCGCTGAACTACCAGCTGCGCAAAGTCACCAAAGCCCGCGGCTCGTTCCCCTCTGATACCGCCGCGATGAAACTGCTGTATCTGGCCATCCGCAACATCAACCAGAAACGAGGATCAACCACCGGAACCGCTACCTGGGGCTGGACCCACGCCCTCAACGCCTTTGCGATCCAATTTCCCGAACGACTCCCGCTCTAACTCAACCATCAATGGCCACAACCACTTACACAGTTATCTTGACAAGCCC